>JBARPZ010000381.1:0-4192 GCA_049643445.1 Sedimentisphaerales bacterium | reverse complement strand
GAGACCACTCTCGAACTTTTTATGGCCTACTATCGGGAGACGATGACTTCAAAGAAAGACTTCTTCGAAGAGGAAAAAACAGAAAAGGAAGCTAAGCAAAGCAAGGAGGACGTTGACGCGATTTCCGGCCCTACGCCCGTTTACGGGGACCTTACGATGGGTTATGAGAAGAAGCATCCAGCCATGGGGATGACCTGGCACAATGCCACGAACTTCTGCAAATGGATTTCACAAAAGACAGGTAGAAAATATCGCTTACCGACAGAAGCCGAATGGGAATATGCCTGCCGGGTAGGTACAACTAAGGCCTTTGGCTGCGCAGATAGCCCAAAACAGCTTTTAGACTTTGCCACGTATGAAGCCAATTCTGATGATGAGACCGGTGAGGTGGCCAGGAAAAAACCCAATAGCTGGGGTCTGTACGATATGCCGGGCAATGTTCGCGAATGGGTTTACGACTTCTACAGTCCCGAGGCATACAAGGATGCTGCCAAAAAAAGCCCGGCCGTCAATCCACGAGGACCAAAGAGCGGTAAGGTGCATGTAGCTCGCGGTGGTGACTATAGCAGCTCGATAGAGGAGCTTCGCTGCGCAGCCAGGGCATTCGAAGAAGAGTGGTGGCGCTCCGGTGACCCACAGATACCCAAGAGCAAGTGGTGGCTGCCCGAAATGGATATCATAGGTTTTCGGATAGCCAGTTCTATAGAATCAAAATAATCACGTTCAGACAAATAGAACGCAATAAATGAAAGGATGAGTCCAATGGATGCTTCACAAAATACGACACGGCGCAAATTCCTGAAAAGTACGGCGGCTTTAGCAGGCGGTGCGCTGGCAAGTAAATTGACTACAGGCGAAGTTGCCTATGCCGGCGGCAGCGATATCATCCGTGTGGGTATGATTGGCTGCGGTGGACGTAACACAGGCGCAGCCTCCCAGGCACTAACAGCGGACCCCGGCACCCGGCTGGTTGCGATGTGTGATATCTTCATGGACCGCGTCAAAGGCAAACGCCAGATCCTCAAAGAACAGAAAAAAGACCAGGTCATAGTAGACGATGACCACTGCTTCGCCGGCTTCGATGGCTACAAGCACGTGATCGAGTCGTCGGACGTGGTAGTGATTGCCAACGCAGCCAAGTTCCATCCCCTCCATGCCATGAGTGCAATCAAGGCGGGAAAGCACGTTTTTGTAGAGAAGCCCCACGGTATCGACCCGGCCGGGCTCAAGCTCTTGCAGCAGGCATCTGAGATAGCAAAGCAGAAGGGGCTGTGCCTCGTCTCCGGTCTGCACAGCCGCTATCACACAGGGTATGCCGAAACGATCCAGCGGATACACGATGGCGCTATTGGCGATGTAGTAGCCATCGAAGAAAACTTCCTCCGCGGCCCATATGGTGTCATCCAGCGCAAGGAGGGATTGACGGAACTGCAGTGGCAATGCAGCACGCAATACCATTTCCGCTGGCTGTCGGGAGATGATGTCCCCCAGTCGCTGGTGCATAACCTGGACCGTTCCAGTTGGGCGATGGGGAACAAGGCCCCCACGAAATGTCACGGCATGGGCGGACGGTCTTCGATGACAGAGCCGATCTACGGAGATGTGTTCGACCACCATTCAGTCGTTTACGAATTCGCCAACGGCGTGCTAATCTACGCCTTCTGCAGAACTACGAACGGATGCCACAACGATTCTTCCAGCGTCGTGCTTGGCAGCAAAGGCAAGGCGAACATTACGGGGTGCCGGATCTGGGGCGAAACAAACTGGCGCTGGCAGGGAAGATGCGATCCTTACCAAAGAGAACACGATGTGCTCTTTAAGGCGATTCGCTCCGGCAAGCCCGTCAATAACGGCGACTACATGGTTCGCAGCACTATGATTACCGTAATGGGACAAATTTCCTGTTACACCGGCAAAGAAGTTACGTGGGAACAGATTAATAAGTCAGACTTCTACTACCCGCCCAAGCCTGAAGATTGCCGCGACGATATGGAACCCCCTGTCAAAACCGATGCTCATGGCAGCTATCCTGTGCCCAAACCGGGCTTTACAAAAATGATTTGAGCTGAAAGACACTTGTTATAAATCCGCGTCCTGTTAAGTCTACAAGATTGTAGAAACAATCTGCGTAACCGGACGTATCAGTATCACGGACGTAGAGCTTAGGACTAATGAGGTTCATATGACACAAGGAAAAAAAGGATTTTTGTCAGACTCCGGAACAAAGACAAAGAACCTGAGAGTGCTTGCCATTATGGCAATACCTTGTCTTTTAGTATTTGCGCTGCTTCATTTTAGTACTGATGCACAATGGTCCCTGAGCACAGCCTCCGCAGGGAGCAACAATACTAAAGACTCAGCAAGCAAACGGTCCGAAACCAAACAGTCCTTTTGGCCCCAGTTTCACGGGCCTAACCGAGACAACATCTCTACCGAAAAAGGTCTTTTGAAGAAGTGGCCAGAGAAAGGGCCTGCCCTACTCTGGACATCTAAGGGACTAGGACATGGATATTCCACCGTATCGATTGCGTCTGGAATGATTTATACAGCCGGTAGCATCGAAAAAGAGACTATCATCACCGCCCTGAATATGGACGGCAAGGAATTGTGGCAGGTGAAAAACGGCAAAGGCTGGACTGGAGACCGTCCCGGCACTCGCGGAACCCCAACCATCGATGGGGAAAGGCTCTACCATGAAAGCCCTATTGGGGATGTTATCTGCCTCCAAGCCAGGACAGGAAAGAAGATTTGGGAGGTCAATATACTCGATAAGTTCAAGAGCAAGAATATCAATTGGGCATTGTCTGAATCGCTGTTAATCGATGGAGACAACGTGATATGTTGTCCGGGGGGACCTCAAACCTGCATGGTTGCACTGGACAAGAATACAGGAGCAGTTGTTTGGAAGGCAGCCAGCACAAATGAGCCGGCGGGCTACTCCTCTCCGATTATTGTTGAGTATAAAGGATTGCAAATCATCATCACGCTTACCCTCAAAGGCATGATAGGGGTGAATGCCGACACCGGCGAACTTCTGTGGCATGTCAAACACGTTTCGTATGCAGATGAAAACGTATTCACTCCCATCTTTGACGATGGGCACGTTTTTATCAGCAGCATAAAGGCAGGTTCGGTCAAGTGGAAGATTAATGTCAAAGACGGCAAGGCGTCAGTTGAAGAGATATGGCGTTCAAACCAACTCGATAATCACCACGGAGGCGGCGTATTAATCAATGGTTACATCTATTCATCAAGCTGTATCTATAATAAAGGCAAGTGGATATGCCTGGACTGGAAAACCGGCGAGATGAAGTATGCAGAAACGGGGATCGGTAAGGGTTCACTGACGTATGCTGATGGATTGCTGTACATGTTAAGTGAAAACCGTGCTGTAGGACTTGTTCGGCCGACACCTGATAGTTACGGACTAATCAGCTCATTCGAGATTCCAAAAGGCGGAAAAGGTAACAGCTGGGCCCATCCGGTTGTCTGCGACGGCAAGCTATACATTCGCCACGGTGATTTTCTTTATGCATACAGTGTGCGTTGAAGACAGCCAGCTTTAATTTTTCAGTATCCTGTAACCTTAGCTATGCAATCACCACTTCCTGCACGCCGGCCGACCATTTATCCTGGAGCACAATTTCGATTTTGATACAGTTAGTTTTCACCGGTTCAAAACTAACCTTGTTGAAGGTGTCCTTTTCTGTGCGATATGGGGCATTGTTGTCTACCGGTTTGAAGTTACCTTCGGCATTGCGATACAGCACTTTCCAGGATTTGGGCACACGGCACGCGCCTCTTCCGGTGTCGTCGAACCAGTAAACTTTGACGCTGGAGATTTCGTGCTTTTGGTCCCATTCAAACTGAAGCCATTCGGTTTTGTTTTTATGAGGCCAAAAATCCAGTTGCAACGCCGACGAGTCGGATGAGCTTTGCGGTAGAATCTGGTCTTTTATTGCATCCAGAGACACATGCACTAACGACGCTGTGGTCTTGCTTTTGTACGTCAGTGTATCTGCCGGTTCCGGCCTGGCAGCCTGTGGTTTTCGAGCCGGCCAGACGGTCATCCGGCCTCGGCCACGATGGGCCCAGGCGTAATACGGAATAGCAGTGAATTGCTTTTTCCCGGCCGGCACTATATCGCCATCTATCGTGCGTTTTGCCAGCCGTGCCGTACCGGTAATCACCA
>JBARPZ010000380.1:0-6226 GCA_049643445.1 Sedimentisphaerales bacterium | reverse complement strand
CGGCTGCCAAATCCTTTTCACTGCCAAATTTCAGCGCTTTTGTGGGACAAGCCTCCACGCAGGCCGGTATTTGTCCTGCCTTGGCTCGTTCGTAGCAAAGGTCGCACTTGACCATTACTTTACCGTCATGGGATATCTCAATTACTCCGAACGGGCAAACAACAAGGCAATACTTACAGCCAATGCACTTGTCCTGTTCAATCAGCACAGGCCCATTAGCTTCCTCTCGATGTATCGCCGCTGTAGGGCAAACTGTAATACAAGGCGCATCCTCACAATGCCTGCACTGTAATGGCACGGCAAACTCACCTGCAGCCTGCACGGTTACTCTGCGCTGAGGCCTTGGCTGCTCTTGCACCGCCTCTTCAAGCACTTTGGATTTCGAATGGGCCACGGCACATGCTATTTCACAGCTTTTGCAGGCCAGGCATTTTTCGATTTCTACAATTATGCCTTTATTTTTTACGTCCATCTTGTTCTCCGAGATAATTCGCTTCTACGAAACTTACTATATTATGAAGACCCAACTCCTTCGCTGATTAAGTCTGTTAGCTTTTCTTTGGCATCCTTTAATATAGCCACCAGTTCCGGACAGTTATCAAAGACCGGCTTGAATTCGAGGTCTGCTTGTTGGACGGAACGACTATACGGAATACTGCCCAGAAGAGCTAAGTCTTTCAATTTAGATTGTATCACATCCGTTTGAGTTGTTTCGGTAATTTTGTTGGCAATAGCTGCAACGTTTTTGATTCCTAATTCTCTTGCCATTTTCGCTACATTATTGGCCGTTTCAATGCTTCTGCCGCCCGGTTCTACAACTACTACAAATGCATCAACACCTTGCACACTTGCTCTGCCCATAAACTCAACGCCGGCTGCCAAATCAACTAAAACCATCTCCTGCCTCTGAAGTATCGTATGGGTAAGTAGTGCTTTCAAAAAAGTCCCTTCCGGGCAGGCACACCCTCCGCCGGCCTGGGTAATAGCTCCCAATACGAGCAATTTTACACCATTAACTTCAATCCAGTGTTTTTGCGGCAAATCGCTTACTTTAGGATTTAGCTTGAAATATGCCCCAATAGCTTCCCTGTCGGTGCCTGTACGCTCGGCAATTAACTGCTTCATTTTGATAAGAGGCTCGGGATTTTGTTCGCCAGGTATGCCAAAAGCGAAAGCGAGAGTTGTGTTTGGGTCGGCATCAATGGCGAGGACGTCAAATCCGTCTTGAGCAAATAATTGCGCCCAGACCGCGCAGACAGTAGTCTTGCCCACCCCCCCTTTGCCGCCAATTGCTATTTTTACACCCTGCATTGAGAAATATTATGATGGCCGTAAATTTCGGCCCAATCAACTCCAATTTTCCAGTAGCACAGAATCGAGTCAACATAAAGACACATTCTTGCAGTTTTTTCTTGTTTTTTCAACCACTATCTTATCATTTTTTTCTCTAAAACTGCTAATCCATGTACTACAGTAGCTTATACGCAAAATATCAGGAAACGTTCACCGTGAACTAAGCTCCTGACGGCTTCCCGACATGTCTTAACTTGTTATATATCAAATACATTCGACGGGAAGTTGCCATAGTGCATTGAAGCAGTCTTATTATTTCATTCTGGCGTTTTTACTAATGCCTTCACGGCCAGATTCGCCAGCGTTCCCAATGCGTCCAATGGCAGGTGAATACTGGCGGTTTGGTCGAATAGTATCGATGCTCTGGCGTCGAATTCGTCATCACCTCGCCAGATTATTATCGTTAGTGGTATGCGGGGCAATGCAAGCAATTCAATAGAAGCATCACCAAATTCGCATCGTTTAGCATCAAATTTCTTTGAAACCTCGTATAGCTGTTTGGGTGATGCTCCAAAAGCCTCTTCCAGTTTCTTAGTCGGAAGGCTGTGCAAACCCCGGAAGAAGAACTGCCCGCTTGGCAAGTGTTCCGGCCCGACAAATTTGTTGGCCAGTGGTATGTCCTGAACATTAATAAGATAGGCAAGAATGCAAAGCTGCTCAAGAAATTCTGCCTGTGTCGGTTCCGGACTTGTCTGAGTGGAGAAGATTTGACTGTCGGAAAGGTCAACTGCATATTCGGTCTTCAGCAGGGTGATAACATAACGCGGCGGGTCGGTAAGGTATTGACACAGTGCCCTTTGTGCCGTTTGTTGGCATTCAAGTTTGTCAAGTTGCAGCCAAAGGTCTTCATGAGCCATTTTGTTATGTACTCTCTGTTCGTATCTCGGGGGCCGCTTTAGATTGACGGCGAGTTCAGTTTATAATTTTACGAGTCGGCTTGCGATTTCGTTAAGGTGGTGAGTCGATGCCTTTGATGCCATGAATTGTAAGGTTCCCGTCCGGGAGCTGGTCTCTGGCGGGCCTGATCTTATCGACCTTAAGGTAATTAACATGACCATCAGCGAAAAGATAGTTCCTGCGACCCACCCAGCACCACCATCCCTGGTCATTAGGTTCGGGTGAATGATTGCTGTACCATTCGCCGACAAGGATCTTTCCGGACGGCTTGGCTACATCTGTGCTTCGCTGCGGTATGGATTTTTGAGCAGTATAGTATGTCTCGAAGACGCTGTTCATCGTATCGATCTGCTCGGGGCTGTGGTAAAAGGTCATGGAGTAGGCATAACTGAAGCTCTCATTCTCGGTTGAGTAGGTAACATCTTGAGGGCACAACAGGACCGAAGGATTGTCCTCTGTAATCTTGGTGCTAAGATAAGGCTCGACAAACGACCGCCAACGTCCCATCCACAGCCAATAGCCTGGTGGTGGTTCCGGCTGAGGGTCTTGAGCGCACGGATACACATCCTCATTTGATTCTATGTACATGTGCATGGCCAGGTTGACTTGCTTTAGATTGTGGGCACATTTTACTCTCATCGCGGCGGACCTGGCTTTTTCGAGCGATGGCAAAATCATGGACATTAAAAGGGCAATGATGGCTATAACAACGAGCAGTTCCACAAGGCTAAAGCCCAACTGAAGCGGCTTCTGTGCGGCCCTAAAGCAGCAAGTGTTTGTATCAGATGTTCTGCGTTTGACTTTCACGCTGTAAAGACTACTCGAAAGCGGTGCTTTTGTCAAGTCCCAAGTCTAATGGGCCTGATGTTGCGTATAATTGCGCGCGATGATGTTTGCCAAATATTTAACTGCCGGTCTTAGTGACCGGCGCCGCGCATCATCTCCACAGCGTGCCCCAGGACGTCCAAAATCACCTCCAATGATTCCTTCACCCCTTTTGGGCTGCCTGGAAGATTGATTATAAGCGTATTTCCGCGAATACCCGCACTGCCTCGGGAAAGAATGGCTTTTTTGGTGTGTTTCAGCCCCTCCGAACGCATTAATTCTGTTAAGCCGGGAACCATTTTTTGACATACCTCAGCGGTGGCCTCAGGTGTAACGTCCCGTGGCCCAAAGCCCGTACCGCCGGTGGTGAGGACGATATCGGCTTTTACCTCATCGGCAAAGTATATAAGGGCTTCTTTAATACTTCGGTGTTCATCGGCTACGATTTTGTACTCACATACATCAAATTTATCATCCGCGAGCAGGTTCTTGATAGTCTGCCCGCTTACGTCTTCCCTTTTTTGCTGTGAACAACTGTCACTAATTGTCAATATTGCTACTTTAATCATTTGAATTAAGCACCTCTATTGTGTCGCCGGTTTTGACCTGGCCCGGCTTTGTTACTTTTGCAAAAACACCTTCTCGCGGCATAATGCAATCTCCGATTTGTTGAAAAATTGCACAGCCACTGTGACATTTTTTCCCGAATTGGGTAATTTCAACTTCGGCGACGCTTCCAAGCCTGAGTTTACTGCCGATGATTAGAGACTGCAGCTCGATTCCTTCCGTGGTGATGTTTTCCGCAAAGTCTCCTGAAGAGACGGTTGCGCCTTTTGCTCTCATTTTCGCGATGGATTCCTCCGCGAGCAGGCTTACCTGCCTGTGCCAATTGCCTGCGTGGGCGTCACCTTCCATACCGAAGTCGGCTTTCAACTGGGCAGTGGGGACATTGTACTTTCGTGTGCCCTTTTCTTTGGAGATTGATATTGCCTTAATCCTGCCTTTTGTAGTCTCCACTTTTGCCTCCGGATTTCTGAAGTAATTTTATCTGACTTATCACCATATCTTTGCCTTTGTATTTCAGCATATCATAAATGGTAAGACAGGCTGCGCTTGTCCCGGTCAATGCTTCCATTTCCACGCCGGTTTTGCCAGAAGATTTAACCGTTACACTCGCACAAACTGTTTTGCCTGCTTCGTCCGTAACAAATTCAACTTTGACCGCCTCAATTGTAATAGGATGACACATCGGAATTATTGAAGGAGTTGCTTTTACTGCATTTATCGCTGCTATTTTTGCTGTCTCCAGTATATCACCCTTGATGCAGGTGCCGGTCTTTAGGATGTTGAAGCCTTCCTCTCCCAGAATAATGTAGCCGCTTGCTGTGGCGGTTCTTATCGTAATATCTTTACCACTTATATCAACCATGCCTTTTGAATCTTTCATTTTGTTTCAGCCTCCAATCTGGTTCATAGGCCTGTTTCTACAACTGCTGCCGTTTTCCGGTTTTTTCGCTACAGCTTTGAGTATAGAGTCTGCGATATTGCCGAAGTTTACCCTTACCTCATTATCGGAGAAAAGACAAGGCTTGAGGTACCCGTCGGAGGTCAATCTGAGCCTGTTGCACTCGATGCATTTCGGTGGGCGCTGCGTTTTGAATCGGCGGCTTAAATCGGCCCTGTCATAAAGCGAAAACTGCATAATCTTTTGAAGCTGCAGACCATTTTGGTCACAGAAGGCCTGCATCTTTTCAATCTCTTCTTCGGTCGTATCGTTGAGAATTACCATATTAATCTTTATCGGTTTAAGTTCTGCTTTTTTAGCTGCATCGACGCCTGCGATTGCCTGACGCAAATCCCCGCCGCCGGTAACCTTGCCGAACCTGTCCGCATCAAGCGAGTCTATCGAGATATTAACACGGTCCAGGCCGCTTCGTTTAAGTTTCATGGCCATATCTGCAAGCAGCGAGCCGTTCGTGGTCATACAGACCTCGTCGATACCGTCGATAACTGCAAGTTTTGCTACCAGTTGCTCGATGTCTTTTCGTACAAGCGGCTCGCCGCCGGTCAGCCGAATTTTTCTTATGCCCATTTTCGCGGCCCCTTTTGCAACCGATTCAATCTGCTCGTATGAAAGAATGTCCCCGTGGTTTTTGTGCATGAAAGGCGCATCAGGCATGCAATATACACAGCGGTGGTTGCAGCGGTCCGTAACGGATATACGCAGGTAATCTATTCTTCGGTTAAATCTGTCTAACAGCAACGGTAGTACCCTCTTTGATTTCAGCTATGCCGGTCGGTATGCAAAGTAAGCCGTCGGCTTCGGACAAGGCGTTAATATGTGCAGAGCCGTGATATTCGATGACCGCAACCTTATTGTTTTCTGTAAATACAACAGGCAGCCACGAATCCCTTTCTGTTTTTTTACTTGTTATTGTTCTCTCTAATTGCCCGTAGGAAACGACGGGCTTGAAATTGTGACCCATCATCTTAAAAAGAAAAGGCTTCACGAACAATTCGAATATAATAAAGGTCGATACCGGATTGCCCGGCAGTCCGAAACAAAAAATCTCATTCGAAACGCCGAAAACCGTAGGCTTGCCCGGTTTTACTGCAACCTTCTCAAATAGCAGCCTGACGTTGTTTTTTTCCAAAATCCCCGGAACAAGGTCGTAATCACCCATTGATACACCGCCCGAAAAGATTACGACATCATTTTCCGCTGCCGCCTTTTTGAACATGGCATCTATTGCTTCTTCTGTATCGGCGGCGATACCATAGTTTGTTGCTGTGGCCGAGGCGCTTGTCACCTGGGCGGCCAACTGAAAAGCATTACTATTTCTGATTTGACAGGCTGCCGGTTTCCGGTCGGGTTCGACTAATTCGCTGCCTGTGGCTATAATGCCGACCCTTGGCTGCACGCCCACCAGTGGCCTTGTACAGCCGAGACTCGCCAGCACCGCGATGTGCTGGGCTGAAATCTTTATGCCGCCCCGAACAACTACTTCTCCCTTTTTGATGTCCTCACCTTTAAAGCAGATGTTATCGGTTGAATGTTCGCCGATAAATCCCGTTAGAGAGTTCTTTGCTTTTTGTTTTCTTTTTGCATCTGGAATCTCTAACGGGGTGAACCGGATTTTGTTGTCCGATG
>JBARPZ010000379.1:0-3413 GCA_049643445.1 Sedimentisphaerales bacterium | reverse complement strand
GAAAGAATACGCCCCAAACGAAACAGGAACAATAAAAGTAATCTACACAGCAGGCAAATCCACCGGCTCCACACAGAAGAGTATTTATATTTCAACTAACGACAAAAACAATCCTGAAATAAAGCTGACAATCACCGGCCGATTTAACGATGGAACAGTCTTCGAAGCCACGGATACGATTAAGGTAATAGATAAAATCGGCCGAAAATCACCTAATTAAAGCCCTGATTACAGCAAGGCCCTGAATATGCAAAAAGCCCGATAATCTTGTTGACTTTCAGGCCTTTATTTGGTAAAAATCTTGAGAATGCCCACTGGTGGCTGTTTTTGAGATATTTTTATGTATGGAGGTACAAAGTCATGAATAAGCAACCCAAAATCCTGTTAATGTCCCTGGTTGCGGCCGTATTCTTCACCGGCCTGCTGTACGCAGAAGAACGTGACAGGGAAGGTGCTTTTGCCGGCGTCTTCCTCAAACGCGCAGAACGCCCGGTCGGAGAACGAGAGTATCTGGCTCTCGTCATAAAGCCCTTTGAACGAGATGACCATGTTACCGTCCTCGTTCCTCGCAACGACGATTTTATGCACGCCGCTCGCACCCTGAAAGAAGGCGACAAAGTGGAAATCGGTTTCGTGACCGAAGAGGGGCAAAAGTGGTTAAAACGCATCAAAGTCGAGCGCCGCACAGAAGAACCCCGGCCGTCTGAAGAAGATGCCCACCACCGTGAGCTTAGCCAACACCGCAAAGAGCTCCAAAACCGTGCGCGTGAAATAAAACGCGAAATGGAAGGCCTGCGGGACGGCCAGGATGATGAGGCCCGCGAGCTTAAAGCCCATTTAAACGAGATTAATCAAAAGCTCCGCAATATTGAGCGCGAGCTTAAAGGTCCCGAAAGCGAAGAGCGCAGAATCGAGCGAAAAGAAATAAGGATAAAGCTGGAGCGTGAAGGCGAGCATCCCGAGATGGCAGCGAAAATGGAAAAGCTGCATGCCCAAATCGCAGAGCTAAAAGAAGCCGCTGAACACGCCGAAAGAGAAGGTCAACCTGACAAGGCCTACCAGTTGCGCCAAAAGGCTAAGATGTTAGTCGAAAAGATGAAGGCCCACGAAGGAGAGGTTAGGGAAATTGAGGTCCAACACCTCAAGCAGCAAATTGTTCACCTGAAAGAAATGGCCGGCGAGGCCAAGCGGCAAGGTCAGATGGAAAAGGCTAAGGAACTTTGGGCTCATGCCGAAGAGCTGGAACAGGCCCTCAAACGCCAGTTCGAGCAGCCCAAAATGAAAAAGCCCCGGCCAGAAGACCACCCCGGAATGCACAAGCCACCTCCATCGCATAAAATGCCTGCAATCGAAGAACAGCTTAACAATCTTAGAATGCAGCTCAAGGAGGCCTTTGCCCATCAGCTCCAGAAAATGAGAGAACAGCTCAAAGAAGTAGTTGGCGGAAGGCTGGAGCGAATGACGGGAGGTTTTAGAGAGCTCGCTGCGCGTGTTGACAGGCTGGAAAGAGAACTGCAAGAGATCCGCGCCGAGAACGAGCAATTGAGGGTTCAATTACGCAACAGGCAGCAAATCAGACGAGAACCCGATAGGGAAGTTCGCGAACGAAGACAGCCCGAAGCCGGAAGAAGACCCGATCCCGAAGAACAAGAACGACGTTTCAGAAGGGAGCTGGACGAACGTCAGAGAAGAGGCCGAGTAGAACGCGCTGAACGCGAAAGAGACCGCGCCGAACGAGAAGAACGCCGTGTACTAAGAGACCGCGATGACCAGGATGACGGTGAAGACGATGATGAAGACAAGGAATGATAGGGAACTCGTTACTCTCTTTTCCTGAAGGATAAAGTGTGTAAACGTAGCGAGCCCTGTGATTTTGCTGTATGGGCTTGTGCGGGTATCAAGTGCAGGTTGATAAGTGACCAGCCGCCGAGCCAGGGATGGAAAACTGTATCAGGCCGCCAGGATGTGCCGGCTGTGATTGACAAACCGTTAAACTCGGACACCAAAAGGGCCGATTTTATTTCCGTCCGTTGCTGACTTTATAGTCAAATAATATAGATTCTCTTTGACAACGCTTTTCTTTTATTTATTCTATTGCGTAAGTTTGCTCAATAGCGGATATGTCCGAAGTATTGAGTTCCGCGAGGTGATGGATGGCGCAGCAGGAAACAAGTTATGATACGGTATTCGGCAAGATGGCCGTGGAGCAGGGCCTATGCACTGATGAAGAGCTGCGTTCGTCACTGGGAGAGCTGAAAAATCGCCGCAAGGTCAATCCCACAATGCTCAGAGACGTCATGGTCGAGCTGGGCTATGTCACTGAATCGCAGTCTGAGAGGTTGAAGAAAAGCCTCAAGGAGCATAAGGCTGCTGCCCATCGCATTCCGGGCTACAAGATACTCGGAAAGCTCGGTTCGGGCGCAATGGCTATCGTGTACCAGGCAAAGCAATTAAGTCTCAACCGCATGGTTGCGATAAAGGTTTTGCCCAAGCGATTCAGTGAAAATCCCGAATATGTAGAGCGCTTTTACAAGGAAGGCCAGGCCGCTGCAAAGCTCAACCACACCAATATCGTTCAGGCCTATGACGTCGGCCAGGCCGGCGGCTACAGTTATTTTGTCATGGAATATGTTGAGGGCAAGACTTTATACGATGACCTGTCGGCCGGCAAGGTTTACTCGGAAAAGGAGGCCGTTGATATAATCATACAGGTCGCTCACGCTCTTGCTCATGCCCACGCACGCGGCCTTATTCACCGCGATGTCAAGCCAAAGAACATAATGACGACCACCAACGGAAAAGTAAAGCTCGCCGACATGGGGCTGGCGCGGGAAACCGCTGATATCGAGGCGGCACAATCCGAGGCCGGCAAAGCATACGGGACCCCGTACTATATCGCGCCGGAACAAATTCGAGGTGAAATCGATATCGACGGCAGGGCCGACATCTACGGTCTCGGCGCGACTTTCTATCATATGGTAACGGGCCGCGTCCCCTTTATGGCAGACGACCCCTCGGATGTTATGAGAAAACACCTGCGGGACCCGCTCATTCCGCCCGACCATATAAACACCTCGCTGACAGCAGGCATTTCGGAAGTCATCGAAATTATGATGGCAAAGAAAAAACGAAACAGATACAAGGATATTGAGGAGCTGCTCGCCGATTTAGAGGCCATTAGCAGTGGCCAAACCCCGCTTCGGGCGCACGCCAGGATTGACGTCTCTATGTACAGGCAGTTGGAAGATGGCGTCGACCTCGAGTTTGAGGAAGATGTGTACAAACGGGAGATTGCCCGGCGTTACCGAATGACCATCGTGCTTTTATCTATCTTCGTAGCCTTCGCCGTTTTAATGATAATCATTCTCCTGGTTCATCTCATAAACAGGTAAATTCATTGCTCGAAGTTCGGC
>JBARPZ010000378.1:0-3824 GCA_049643445.1 Sedimentisphaerales bacterium | reverse complement strand
ACGGTGTTAGTGATGTCTCGGACAGCTTCGAGCCCGGAAAGGCCGAGGTGAAAATGAAGCTCAAAGACACCGGACGAACTTTGGGCCTGACCCTTTCAGACCTCGCCAGGCAGGTCAGGCAGGGTTTTTATGGTGATGAGGCCCAGCGTATCCAGCGGGGACGAGATGACATCCGGGTTATGGTCCGCTATCCTGAGAATGAGCGGAAGAGCTTGGCCGATGTGGAAAATATGAGGATTCGATTGCCTGATGGAACCGAGATTCCCTTCAAGACCGCAGCCGAAGTTCAATATGGGCGAGGTTATGCAACGATTCGACGTATAGACCGCAGTCGCGTAGTCAGCGTCTCCGCCGATGTCGATGAAGCTGTCGCCAATGCAGGCGAGATTAATAAAGACCTCTTTCAAAATGTCTTACCTCGACTGGGTCAACAATACCCAGGCCTACAATATCGCTTCGCCGGCGAGGAGCGAGAGCGAAATGAATCGCTTGGCAGTCTGAAGATCAATTTTATAATTGCTATGTTCGCAATTTATGGACTTTTGGCCGTACTCTTTAGAAGTTATTCCCAGCCGCTCATAATAATGTCTGCAATTCCATTTGGTATCGTAGGCGCAACGATAGGGCATCTGATCATGGGCTTCAACCTCAGCATACTTTCTATGTTTGGAATAGTGGCTCTTTCCGGCGTTGTTGTAAATGATTCACTCATTATGATTGATCTCATTAACCGCGAACGAAAGAGCGGTATTGAACTCGCACAGGTACTTCGTGACTGTGCGACCCGGAGGTTCCGCCCCATCATGCTTACAACTTTGACAACCTTTTGTGGTCTACTGCCGATGATTGCAGAAAAGAGTTTGCAGGCGCGCTTTCTTGTACCGATGGCGATAAGCCTGGCCTTCGGAGTAATGTTCGCGACCTGCATAACGCTTTTGTTGGTGCCGTCACTATATATGATTCTCGAAGATATCAAGGCTCGCTTGTTTACAAAGGCAGCCCCGGAATAACTGTTCCCCCCCGATGCCGGCCTGTTAGCTTCGCAATGGGTAAAAGTTTTTTGCCGGCAGATTGTTAATATTGCCTGAGGGTGATTACAGGCCTGTCTTCTTGCTTTGTAAGTGCTTGCTATTCAAAGGTTTAGCAAGTAGCACAAAATTTTCCCGGTTCTAAAAATTTTTCTGGCAAAACCGCCTCTGAAAGCGCATAATAGTAAATGTATGCTTTTGTGCAGTGGGAGCCTGTTTTGCTGTTTATGGCAAAATTTAACCCAGGGAAAGGGGCTAAAAGCATGGAAATAACCACACGTTATGAACCGAATCTTGAAATTGTTTCCGACGCTGAACATCTTGCGCAGAAAAGTGTTGAGCTTTTTGTCGATGAAGCGCAAAACGCGATAAAGGCCAGAGACGCTTTTCATGTGGCAATATCCGGAGGCCATACACCAAAGCGATTTTTTGAACTATTGAGCGATGTGCCGAAAGCAAAATCTCTGCCCTGGGACAAAATACACTTGTTCTGGGTTGACGAGCGGTACGTTCCACCGGATTCGCAGTGGAGCAATTACAAGCTCGCTGCCGACACTTTCTTACCTAAAGTCGCCATTCCTGACGAGAACGTTCACAGGATTCCAACCGAGTTCGATGATTTTAATGTTGCAGCTCAACATTATGAAGAAACCATCCGGAGAGTTTTCTGCCTGGAACAAAAGAAAGTCCCTCAGTTTGATTTGATTTTACTTGGCATGGGTGCTGATGGCCATACCGGCTCGCTTTTTCCAAATTCTTTTGCGCCTTTGGATATGGAAGATTTGGTCTGTGTCGTATATCTCCTGGATGATAAGCTAAACCGCATAACATTGACCCATCCGGTTTTAAGTGCCGCATCTCATTTAGTTGTTTTGGTCTCAGGACAGGAAAAGGCCGCTATCTTAAAAGAAGTCTTGACCAGCAAGCCCGACGATGTCCGCTATCCCATTCACGTCCTTTGGCCAATACTCAATAAAGTCACCTGGCTCATCGACAAAGACGCCGCAAAATTGCTTTAATTCCGGTAATTCAAGTTGAAGGGTAAAAGCCTCTGAATTGGCTTCTAATGTTTTTTTGGGCTTGGATTGAAGCAAATTATACAAAATTATCTTTTTTCGCTTGAATTTGCATTTTCTCTGTCCTATAATAATAAAGATATATAAACTTTTTCGGAGGTTACTGAGATGAAAAAGCTGATTTTCACTTTAACATGCATTCTTTTAGCCATTCCCTGCCAAGCAAGAATAATCTACGTTGATTGGGATGGTTCCGGGGACTATCTAACTATTCAAGCGGCCATTAACGATGCCAATGATGGCGATACAATAATCGTGGCTGACGGGACTTATACGGGGGATGGCAATAGAGATATTGACTTCCTTGGCAAGGCGATTACCCTGCGAAGCACTGACCCGAACGACCCTAATGTGGTTACCGGAACTATTATAGATTGCCAGGGTAGCCTGGAGCACCCCCACCGGGGGTTTTATTTGCACAACAGCGAAGATGCAAATTCAGTTCTGGCTGGTTTTACAATTACTAATGGTGTTGGGCATCCTATTTGGCGTAGCGGAGTCTTGTTCTCGGAAGGTGGTGCAATCTTCTGTGACGCTTCAAGCCCTACAATAAGTCAGTGCAATATCACTGGCAATGTTGCTCAGCTTATTGATGGCGGTACTAACTATTGGTATGGTGGTTGTGGTGGCGGTATCCGGTGCTACGGAAACAGTAATCCTACGATTAGGAATTGCACGATAACGAACAACTTTGCTGGAGGCGGTCATCAGAATTATGGAAACGGTGGAGGTATAAGCTGCAGCAATAGCAGCCCGACAATTATTTGTTGTACTATAGCGGACAATTCTACTCCTTGGTCATATAGCTACCACGGCGGCGGAGGTATATTTTTAAGTAATAGCTCGATAGTAAGTAACTGTATCATTTCGGGCAACTCATCCTCACATGGTGGCGGTATATATAGTCAAGGAAACAATGTGATAGTGACCAACTGTACATTCAATTGTAACTCATCGCACTGGGGAGGCGGTGGGATATACCTCACCGCCAACTCAACAGTCACTAACTGCATATTCTGGGATGATATGCCTAATGAAATACTTGTTACCGGTGGGTGGTCACCGGCGATAACTTACAGCGATATACAAGGCGGCTGGTTAGGCGTAGGCAATATTGATGTGTACCCGTGTTTTGCTGACCCGTGTAGTGGGGACTATCATTTGCAATCTGAGGCCAGCCGGTGGGACCCGAATAGTCAAAGCTGGGTGTTGGATAACGGGACCAGTCCCTGTATAGATGCTGGAAATCCGGGCTGTCCTTTGGGCGATGAGCCGGCACCCAATGGCAATCGAAGAAATATGGGGGCCTACGGCGGGACAGTCGAGGCCAGCAAGCCGCCTACATACTGGCGAAGTATTGCCGATATGACCAATGACTGGATAGTCGATTCCAACGACCTGAAAGTCTTTGTTGGCTATTGGCTTGAAACGGGCGAGTGTATTCCCAGCGACCTAAATCGCAGCCAATCTGTTGATTTCAACGACTTTGCAATATTCGGCCTGCAGTGGTCATACCCATCAGTTTTTGAGCCGGGCATGACTTTCCAGATAGATGACTGCAATATGGAAGCAGGGCTAAACTGGACGGCAGCCGCAGAGTCAAACGAGCCGCGATTCTCGGTTTGGGTCGAAGGTCGCTACATTCATTTTGAAGACTCGATGTATGCCAATTGCTGCCCTTTTGAACTCTGGCTTGAGAAAGAGATTAACGGCAACCAAA
>JBARPZ010000377.1:0-4332 GCA_049643445.1 Sedimentisphaerales bacterium | reverse complement strand
GTTGTACACAAGAGTGACCGCGGCGTATTTACCGGCAGCGAGTTTTTCGTCAATCATTTCAGACAGAACAGGTTTGCCCCAATCCACCTTCAGCTCATCAACGTTCCTACCACAAGCCTTAGCCACATCTGCCCATTTGTCGCTGAAGGCGCCGCAGCAGGTGCACAGGACGGTCTCATCTAAGCCGATACAATTGCGAATAGCCGCCTCCCAAATCCCGGAAGCCGAGGAAGTCGACAAAAAGATGTTCTGGTCGGTGAAGAGAATTTTCTTGAGCATATCGACTGTTTCACCATGCAGCTGCGCGTACTCTTTGCCGCGATGTCCCAGCGTTGGGCGTGCAAGCTGCTGCAGGACATCCTCATTGACCTTTACCGGGCCGGGAATAAATAACCTTGGCGGATTCTTCCAGTCTACCATATTACCTCCTGCTAAAAACTACAACTTGTTTATTGTCAAACCTGTATGTACTTTTGGATAAAAGAAAGTCGACTTTTGGGGCATCTTTTCCCCGGCGTCAGTAACCATCTTTAGCTGCTGCATTTTCGGTGGTTTGACAAAAAATGCCACTTGTTTCCGGCCGGCATCAACTTCGGCGATTGACTCATCAACCGCACTGCCCGTATCTTTGATGTATTCTACGTTGCCGCCGCTTGCCAGCTCTTTCTCGCCGATTCCCAACAGTTTTTCGAGTACCAGTTTATGTAATACAGAAACATTAAGCGACTTCCAGGCGTCGCTCATATTTGAAGCAACCGAGTCCATCGCCTCCTTATCTTTCAAAACAGCTACGTAGAAAGTATTATTCCCGCCATAAATTCCGAAAGCATTTTTATCCTCGTCAAACACATTACCCATCTTTGCCGACATCTTCTCTCTGGCCTCTATCCTGGTTTCAGGTGAATCAAAACTGAACTCGGTAATCTCGAAGTTCTCTTTGAGAGCGACAATGAGTTTATCAAGCTGGAAATTGTCAAGGTTGCCAACAAGACGGTGAGTGGCTAAAATCGTCAGCCCCTCGTTGTGCGTATTCACAAAAGCGGTCATCTGATAGCCCGCTGCGGGATTTTTAGTTTCCTTGTAGTAATTCAAAGCCGTCTCATAACGATGATGGCCATCCGCGATGATACAGCTTTTATCGACCATCATCCGGGTAATGGTATCGATACCTTCCTTTGCGGTTATAGCAAACAAACGGTGACGAACATCTTGTTCGTCGGTGTAATCGACAAGAGGCTCTTGTGTGACTGCTTGCTTAACGATTGCGTCTGCGATCTTCTGCTTATCTTCGTAAAGCATAAAGACCAGCCCGAACTTGGCCACAGTGGCTCTTTTGAGATTGAGGCGATCAACCTTCGGCTCATCAAGCGTCTGTTCATGAGGCCTGACAGTCTTACCGAATTCTTCAAGCCTCGCCAGGGCAATGAAGCTGCTGCGCTGAAAATGGTTACCAGCCACGTCGAAATCCTGAACATAAGCGTAGATAGTGTCGGTCTGGTCCTTTTTTAAGACGCCTTTCTCTATCCAGGTTTTGAGATAGTCGGCGGCCCTTGTGTATTGATTATTGCCTTCATTATCAGAAGAGGTGGTTTTGCCTTTGATTATGCGAACAATATTATACTTGTTTTTTTCATAGAGCTGCTCCTGCTGGTCGGGACTGATAACATCATACGGAGGAGAAATACAGCCACCCACGTCGCCAACTATGCCAGGATCATACCTAAATGCTTTGAGAGGCTTAATTTCCATTATCACCGCCTTCTAATCCTTTCTTTATGCTAATATAAGACTTCAAACTCTCTTATAATGACTCACAAAAGCTACGGAATTGCGGATGTTACTAAAAATAAATCGATATGTCAACTGCGGTATCAGGACAATTCCTATCTGACGATTCCTGTGTCTTCTATTATGACATCAAAGATATAATTTTCTCTGATTGGTTGTATGTGGGGCTTTTCCAAAAGGCACAGAAACAACCAAACTTGACACTAACAACTCATAGCAAAAAACGTTGGGCCAGGATATCTGAATTTTTCAAAAAGATGCTGGGAAAGAGAAAGCAAACTAAGAGTTGGAAGTTTGCTCTTTTGCGAGGTATTGGTTTATGGCTGCGGCGGCTATTCGGCCCTGGCCCATTGCGAGGATTACGGTGGCGGCGCCTGAGACGATGTCTCCGCCGGCATAAACACCTTCCAATGAGGTTTTGCAGTCTTCATCAACGACTATATTGCCCCACTTGTTAAAGTCCAGACCGGGGGTAGTCTGGCGAATCAATGGATTCGCAGTGTTGCCAATCGCTATAATTACGGTGTCAACATCGATTTGGAACTCCGAGCCTTCAATCGGAAGAGGCCTTCGTCGGCCGGATTCGTCCGGCTCGCCGAGCCGATACTTGAGACACTCAATGGAAGTTACGCTCCTATTTTCATCACCGATGACTCGTTTTGGACTTTGCAATATATGAAATTCGATGCCCTCCTGCTTTGCATGATGGACTTCTTCGACTCGAGCAGGCATTTCCTTTTCAGTTCTTCGATAGACCAAATATACTTTTTCCGCTCCGAGCCGGACAGCCGTTCGGGCTGAGTCCATAGCAACATTGCCACCTCCAACAACGGCGACCTTTTTCGAGCGAGCGATGGGAGTGTCAGCCCCTTTGCCAAAGTCGTATGCCTTCATTAGATTTGCTCGCGTGAGATATTCGTTGGCACTATATACACCGACAAGAGATTCGCCTTCGATACCCATAAACCTCGGCAAGCCTGCTCCGACGCCAACATAAATCGCATCGAAGCCTTCTTCGGTCATCAATTGCTCAATTGTTCTTGTCCTGCCGACCACGAAGTTGCAGACTATTTTGACGCCCATCTTGGTCAAGGTATCGATTTCCTCCTGCACAATAGCTTTAGGCAACCTGAATTCCGGGATTCCATAGACCAATACGCCGCCGGTTTTATGAAAGGCCTCGAATATAGTGACATCGTGACCGGCTCTTCTGGTATCAGCAGCGGCGACGATGCCGCCGGGGCCTGAGCCGATTACAGCGACTTTCATTCCTGTTTCGGCTGCAACGGCCGGAATGCTCTCATTGTCCTGGTCAAGGTCGGCGACAAACCGCTCCAATCGGCCGATTGAAACGGCCTTGGTCGGGTCCTTGAACTTCAGCCCGACCGTGCATGTTTGCTGGCACTGGACCTCCTGCGGACAGACCCGGCCACAGACGGCCGGCAAAAGCGAGTTTTCTTTGATAATGGCAAGGGCTTGCTTGAAATCGCCATCGGAAATGGCTGCTACAAAGTCTTGTATCCTTATCTGGACAGGACAGCCCTTAATACAGGGGGCCTTTTTGCATTGCAGACAGCGCATTGCTTCGAGTCGAGCGTGGGTCTCGGTATAGCCTGTCGCAACCTCGTTGACATTGGCCCTTCTCTCAACGGGATCCTGCTCGGGCATATCCTGAGCAGGTATTTCGTATCTTTCGGCGGGTTTAAGCTTGCCGGTTTTCTGATTGTTTAGAATCTGTTGCAGAAGCTCCTGTCTTTCTTTGTCCGTCACTGTAACGAGTCCCTAGGGATTGATCATTGATATCTGAAAAAAACGTTAAAAACAGTCCCTCTTCAATATTCTATTCGTCCAGGCCTATTTTGCATTTGTGTTTTTTATACCGTTCGTAGGCCTGTTGTTCCTGGTCTTTATATGCGTTTAATCTTTTCATCATCAAATCAAAGTCGACTTTATGGCCGTCAAATTCCGGGCCGTCAACGCAGACGAATTTAGGTTTGCCGTCGTATTCGACTCGGCAGCCGCCGCACATACCTGTGGCGTCAACCATAATCGTGTTGAGCGAGACCTGCGTATGGATGTCAAATTGCTTCGTCACTTCACAGCAGAACTTCATCATTATGGTCGGGCCGATTACAACGACCAAGTCCGGTTTCTCGTCTCGCTGGCACGCTTCTTTCAGAGGTTCGGTTACCAGGGCTTTCCGTCCATAAGAGCCGTCATCGGTTGTGATTATCAGTTCATCGGAAATTTTGGCAAACTCGTCTTCCAGAATCAGTAACTCCTTGTTTCTTGCTCCAAGGATACTGATGATTGTGTTGCCGGCCTCTTTCAGGGCTTTCGCGATAGGCAACAAAGGGGCATTGCCGATACCGCCGCCGACACAGACAACGATGCCAAATTTTTCTATGTGGGTTGGTTTACCTAACGGGCCGGTGACATTAGCAATTTCATCGCCCTGCTGCATATCAGCCATTTCTGCAGTAGTCTTGCCGACACGCTGCCAGATTAGACGGATAGTGCCCCTTTTGGGGTCGACATCAGCGA
>JBARPZ010000376.1:0-1950 GCA_049643445.1 Sedimentisphaerales bacterium | reverse complement strand
TCATCACCAGCGCAAAGCCAAGCCGTCGATTATAAAGACCTGCGGTGCAGACGCCCTTTTTGTCGGCCCGCACATCGATAAAGCCGCAGGCTTCCCCCCCGCCTCGGTGACTATCGCGTGGCTTCTGGCATTTTCGGAAATTATGTTTGCTGTTGAATATGGCATTATCCATGTCCAAACCGCGCGACACACATTTCCCTTTCCATACAATCTGCGTGCCTTCATCAACCAAAGGCCATCCGTAGTTACAATGATACAAAATCATGTGCGGCGTTGGCGTATTGCCGAGGTTTGTCACCACATCGTGAATTTTGATTGTCGGCTCACCGATAGTGCCTGATATAGTACGTTTCAACTCCAGGTTCGGCCCAAACACGCGAGACTCTTTCACAACCGCTGTAATACTGATCTGGGGCTTTGCTGCCATCAGGTCCGGCTGTACAATTGATTCGACCTCAGCCGATATGTTACTGACTCGGCCATGCAGACCACGTTCATCGAGACCCTCACCTTCGGGCCCGCCGACATGGGTAAGCCCACAGGTTGTCAATAAACCACCGCCGAATGAATAAAGCCACTCCAGCCCACGATTGGCATCAGGCCGCGGGGCAGTCACACCGGCGTGGCTTAACCACGCCAGACTGTGTTGATTATAAAAGGCGTCGACAATATCCAGTCCCCTGTCGATAATCACTTTATACCGAAGGCCGGAGCCCGTGTTGACCCAGGCGATTCGGGTCCCTTTGCCGAGCCCGTTATCCAGAACAGAGGTTTCGATACCACCAATCTGAGAATGGTTAATAACTTTGTTCTGCCAGGCAGTTTTGCGATTGGTTTTGGCCATTTGTATCTCCTCGTTTTTTACAACTTAATTAATCCAAGGCGTTTTGCAGCGCTTCGAAACTATCGTATTTTACGCTGCTGCGGACTACTTGTAACATTTTTTCATACGGCTTGATTCCGCCGTATCTATCATCAAGAGGCGCTTTTATGAAAAGCGACGCAAACAGATTACCCATCTGTACTGCTTCATCAAAGTTTACAGTGCCTTTCCTGAATTCATCAAGATGAGAGGCAATATATGTAATAAGCCCTGCCCTGAACGAGTCCCCTGCTCCAACCAGATCAATCACCTCCCCTACCATGAACTGCGACTCGATTTTGTTCGGCCCGTTGACAGTCCCGTCAGGACAGATATGCTCTTCGTAGGCGCCATTGCTAACTGTAACGCCAAACAGTTTTGTTCTGTTTTTTGCTTCCCAGAATCTTTCCGTTAAAAAGTCCAAAAAGTGCACATTGTTTTCATGCTCTTCAAAGTCGCCCCAGGCCCTTCCCGGAGCCAGAGTATTTTCAATCAGCTTTGCCTCATCGCAGGATGTAAAGAACAAATCAACTTCCGGTAAAAGCGGTTCCAACAGCCGGTATCGCTCTATCGACTTTCCCGACTTTATCAGCTCCTGCGGGTTAGCGGTCAAAGTGTGGCAGTCGACAATGGTGACAGTGCCCCTGCCGCGACACCATTTGATAAATTCAGCCAGGTCCCGCCCTCCATTGGCGTCGCCTCTCTCGGAGAGGCCTGAGTACATATAATAAACTATGTTTGGCTTTAATAGCTCAACAGCTCCTTTGAAAATCTCGAAGTCAAAATCGTCGTTGGCACTTGGAAAGTACGCTATCCCACCTCTGTCATCTCCCGTAGTACTATGAATAAAGGTGGTTCCTGTAGGTAGAGTCGGGTGAATGTGGGTCTGCGACATGTCGATACCATTCGCGGTCATCAGGTCATAAAAAAACCTTCCCTGTGCGTCCAGGCCGTCGTAATCGCCCTTGCCGAGATTGACACCTAAAGCAACTTTCAGGCCCGTCCTTGCAATCAGTGGCGCCGAATTGCCTGGTCCGCCAGCCGTAGCGAAACCGGCCTCAATCCACTCTCTCACCTTTTCCTGGGAG
>JBARPZ010000375.1:0-13999 GCA_049643445.1 Sedimentisphaerales bacterium | reverse complement strand
CGGAACAACTGAGGCAAGCAAGTCATATTTTGGCCAGCCGGTTTGCGAAACGATTGTTGCAGGTGATATAAACGGCGACTGTAAGGTTAATTTCCTGGACTTTAGGATTATGGCCTTCCATTGGCTTCGAGATGAAAACAAGTAACAGCCTAATGGTGTTGCATAAAAAACGAAAGGAGGCGTCCAAATGAAGAAAAGAGAGGTTTATTGTAAATTGGTTGTCCTAATAGTCGTCGCGGTCAGCATTTTGGGCCGGGTAGAAAGTACAAATGCGGACCGCCAGGCACCAAGATATAGCTTCACCTTGGCTGGTGGTGGAGTTTGCAGGGAGGGCGAGTTACTGGTGCGGTTTGCACCAAGAGTGGACAGTAAACAGCGAACAATATCCGAGTGCAACGCGGTTTTGGCCTCCATTGGTGGGGGCACTGTAAAGCATTCATATAAACTTGTCTCGGGTTTAACACTGGTCAAACTGCCCGAAAATCTCTCTGTTGAAAATGCACTTGTGACATTCAAAAATGTCAATGGCATCTTATATGCAGAACCGAACTATAAGATATACTTAGACTCGACATTTCCTGACGACACCAGATTTGACGAACTCTGGGGAATGCACAACATTGAACAGACGGGGGGAACAGATGATGCCGATATTGATGCCCCCGAGGCGTGGGATATAGCAACCGATGCCAGCGATGTCATCGTGGCGGTCATCGACTCGGGTGTTGACTACACCCATCCAGACTTAGCAGCTAATATGTGGGTCAATGAAGCGGAACTGAATGGAATCCCGGATTACGACGACGATGGCAACGGTTATAAGGATGACATTTATGGTTATGACTTTGGTGGATTCACCCAAGAAGACCAAGATAGCGACCCAAACGATGCGTCGGGCCATGGAACGCATATTGCAGGGACGATTGGCGCGGAGGGCAACAATGGGCTGGGTGTGGTAGGGGTATGCTGGAATGTTAAGATAATGGCTCTGAAGGTTTTTCCCCCAGGCCAACCAGACTTATGGGAAGCATTTGTTGATAATGCGCTAGAGGCAATTGATTATGCTGTTTATAATGGTGCGAATGTAATAAATGCTTCTTGGGGCATTGATACTAATTATCATGAAGGATTGAGGGACACAATAGAAAATGCGGGAGATGCCGGTGTTCTTTTTGTAGTCTCAGCGGGCAATGATTATCATAGTAACAACGATGATACCCCGAGATATCCATCATGTTACGATTTGGACAATATAATTTCCGTATTGGCGACACTCCATACCGACCACAAAGCATGGTACTCTAATTATGGACCCACGAGCGTTGATGTTGGAGCTCCCGGCGGTGAAACACGTCATTCAGAAAATGAGGGGATACTAAGCACTGTTCCCGGAGGTGGGTATGACTTTAAGAAAGGTACATCTATGGCCACGCCCCATGTGGCGGGAGCGTGTGCCCTTGTGTGGGGGATGAACCAGGAGCTGAGCCACATCGAGGTCAGAGATATTCTCTTGGAGACGGTCGATAAGACCCTTCCGGGTCTGTGTGTGTCGGAGGGCAGGCTGAACTTAAATAAGGCTCTTCATAGGACTTTTCTTTATCCGGGAGCGGGGGGGGGACTTTGTATAAAAAGTGACTCAGGTAAACCTGTTGCACGGTTTGACAATAGCGGAAACATCTACCTAAAAGGGACTTTGTACGAATACTCATACCCCGAAGCATCAGAAGAGTCCGAGTTCAGGTTTCAAGATATGTACGGTACGGAGCGTATGATAATTGATGCGGATACCGGCGATGTGTACCTCAGCGGATACTTATATGAAGAGGAGTCATCGTTGATACCTCCTACCTATATGGGTAATTTAATTCTCAAGACTAAATACGGGAGTATAGTTGCTTATGTCGATTATGGAGGTAACCTGCATCTGAAGGGCAAAGTATATGAGGTTCAATAACAGTGTAAACAAAAGGGAAGCAGAAAAAATATTTAATAACTAACGCGTTGTGCGAGTTTTTTTAGCGACCTTTGTTTTTCGCTCGAAAACAGGCTTTCAGTTTTACCAATTGGCATAAAGGCCAAAAAACACTCTTGTTTTCAGTCTCGAAACGGCGATTTCAGAAACTCGCACAATACGTTAATAACTAATTAAAAGAAAGGAAAAAGGTGGTTGCGATGGAGAAGATATTTAAGAGTCGTTTGGTGTCGTGTGTTTTGATTTTGGTTTTAGCTTCTTCGATTTTTGTTTTCGGAGGTCTTGATGTTGTGGTTAGAGAAGGGAAGGTGCTGCCGGACAGCAGGGTAGGAGACTACGGTAATATGCCTGACGCATACATCAACTTCCTATATGTTGAAGACAATGCTTCGTTTTATAACAGTCTTGTAGCCGGCGATTCTATTAGTGCCAATAATGCCGTAAATTGCTACAAATTAAATGCCCAGGTTATAGACCCGGCTGGTGTGTTATACGACCTGCAGACAAGGCAACAGATCATAGATGTTATTAAGAAAACTATTGCTCCGGATAAACAGGGCGGCGCACTTGTGTTCTTTAACAAAGACACAAAAGGATTGGAAACTTACGTCCCAGGCGAGGGCAAATTCTATGACATACAAGGAAATCTCCTCTATACCATGCCAAAATTAGAGGTAGCAACAGACTACAAGACAATCTATCATCTGGACATTATGACAGGAGAAGTCAAGACAAGACAAGAAGTGCTTTTTGACAAGTACATCATCAAAAAAGGATTTAGATTGGACCCGGAAACAGGCCATTTCATAAATACTGCTTCAGGGGAGATTGTTCCGAAAGAAACGGCCATCGAGCTTATGAAGGCCTCATAGGCTTATAAACTTGCAAAAGAAAACTTGCCTCAGTTGATTTGTGGGCATGCTCAGAAAAGAGTGACGCTTGATATATATAGAATGAAAAGCGAAAAAAAATGGATAAGCTTTATTTAGCAAAGCTTACAGTGTTAAAGATAAGCTCGGATGACAAAACGCACAATAAAACATGCAGAACAGCACCCAAGGTGGTTCTGTCGACGGCAAATGCTGCCTTTACTGCTTTTGTTAATCCACAAGCAGGTAATCGGAAATCCCAAGGTCCAATTCAACTTCCGGTATGCCATTGTTGTACCTGATATTTAGAGTCCCGGTTTTCTGCTCATGCAAATGCCCCCTAAAATAGCCCGCTTTGCGAAGGCTGCGCACGCTCCGGATTTCAGTTTTTCCGGGGCAGGCAGATTTACCAAGTGTGATTCTGGATCCGCCTGAGGCGGACAAGTTCTTGATGATCGATAGTCAATATACCATAATCAATTGTCAAAAGCCACTCAGCCAATTATCAACAAAGATTCCAAGGTCATTGATATCCACTGTTCCTAACAGGTCAAAGTCTGTACCATCGCAATCATTAGATGCACCGCAGTTATCTTCGGCCCAGTGCCCGGCGAAAAACGAAAAATCGAAGAAATTTACACCATCCGGACAGAGAAAATCGCCCAACGGAACATCCCATGCTAACCGAGGATAACTGACGAGATCTTCACAAAGCCTCCATATATAGTCCGTCCCATTCGCGGTTTCACCCACAAAGTCCCAGCCGGCATCGGTAAATGTGCTCATGGTTTGCATTTCGGCAGTTGTTTTTCCTACTCCCCCGTCGCTATCGTCCAGCCCGCTCGTATTGACGTCCCAGAAAGAGAACGTAACTGTTCCATCCTCATTTATACCCACTAGCCCACCGAACATATTTGTTCCAGCAACGCTGCCGGTTGAATAGCAGTTGGAGATTGTGCCCCGATTGCCTCCCACCAGTCCGCCGACAACCTGTTCGGTTCCCGAAACGCTGCCGATAGAATAGCTATCTGTGATTGCACCTAAGTTTTCCCCCGTTAAACCGCCGACCCAATATACACCTATATTGGAGGCCTTCGAGTAACAGTTGGAGATTGTGCCAAAATTCCTTCCCACCAGTCCGCCGATGTGAGCATGGCCCGAAACGTTGACGTCAGTATAGCAGTTGCAGATAGAAGCAGGATCATCAATTCGACCAACTAAGCCTCCTACACGATAGACTCCTGAAACACTGCCACCCTGCGTATAGCAGTCAATAACCGTTCCATTGAATAATAATCCAACGAGGGGACCAACCCGTACACCGTCCGTATCGATATCGACATCTCTCAGGCCCAGATTTCTAATCTGTGCACTTTCTCCAGAAACATACCCGAAAAGACCGGTCCTAAGGTTGGAGACAGTATGATTGTTGCCATCAAATACGCCGGTAAAAGGAGTACCAACAAACCAACACCACCCAAAAAGATCACATTCAAAATGACCGGTGCCAATGATATTGAACTCTGTTCCAGTAAATTCGCCCATGTCGATATCAGCCATCAGCTTGAAGTGCTTGTCCCAATCACATGGAGCCAGGCCGATAGTATTAAGCTGCTCAGCCGTATAAATCAAGTAAGGGTCATTCGGTTCTCCGTTGCCTCCTCCATAATAAGGCTTGCTTATAATCTCTCCAGGCATGTTTTGCCACCAGAGTCTGGGGTAATCTTTGCCCTCATCAATAGTCCAGATAGAACCGCAGCCCCAACCGGCAAAGGTACTTGCCGTCTGCATCTGGTCTGTTGTCAAACCGGTTCCGCCAGCACTTGTTGTCTGGTCGCTGGTTTCAACGTCCCAGAAAGAGAATGTAACCCATTTACTACCCTTTCCCACTAGTCCGCCGACGTCGGTCGTTCCCGTAACGCTGCCAGTCGAATAGCAGTTTGTGATTCTGGCACCATTCCATCCCACCAGACCGCCCACCCCACAATACCCCGAAACGCTGCTGGTGGCATAGCAGTTGGATATCATACCACCTGAGCACCCGCCCGGACTACAAAAGCCATGGTTGAATCCCACAAGTCCGCCGACATAATCATCGCCCGAAACGCTGCCGCTCGCGTAGCAGTTGGTGATTGTGCCACCTTCATTCGTTCCCACCAGGCCGCCGACATAATCATCGCCCGAAACGCTGGCGGTTGAATAGCAGTTGGAAATTGTGCTTTCATCATTAAATCCCACCAGTCCGCCGACATCCCAACCAGTTCCCGAAACGCTGCCGCGTTCGGCATAGCAGTTGGTGATGGTTGCCTCTCTTAGCCCGCCGACCAGCGAACCAACACGACCGTGAGTCCCTGCATCAACATTAGGGTCAATCAATCCCAAATCTTTGATCTCTGCATTATCTCCTCTAACGTACCCAAACACACCTATGTAGCTTTTGCCTGTAGAGATGTAGGTAAAATTGGAAATAGTATGGCCATTACCGTCAAAAACGCCCGTGAAGGCATTGTCCCAACTTGTCCCGATAATGTTGAAACTTGTTCCGGTGTAACTGCTCAAGTCGATGTCGGCCATCAGCTTGAAGTGCTTGTCCCAATCATTAGCATCAGCCCCTATAGCATTCATCTGGTTTGCATCATAGATAAGATACGGGTCATTCGGCTCTCCGGTTCCACCGCCGTACTTACCCTGCGCCGGCAGGCAAAAACAGCATATAGCGAACAATACAGTGATTTTCCCAAACAGGTTTGATTTCCTCGCTCGATACATCCTTTTTACCTCCTTCCCCCCATATCCCATTATTTAGCCGATTATCGCCAAAAAACACGGCCCATACTCTCACAAAACAGCAAAGAAAATCCCTCAAGGAAGCTGAATAACTAACATAACATAGTTAGGGGGGCTTGTCAAACCAAAAAAAACGCAAAAAACAAAATGAAAATATAAAAAATAGCGTATAGCGTACGGCGTACAGCGTGGAGGGGTGAATCCCTGCCTAAGACTTGCTGGGACAGGTGGGTTAATGAGTGTATGATCGGAGGCTAAATCAATTTGTTTGGCAGATCCCTCGACTGCGCCCCCGTGCTTTCTTGCGAAAGCAAGAACGGGGGCTGCGCTCGGGATGACAGGGGGGGCATTGCTTCGGTCGAAATGACAAGAGTAAAGGACTGCGAGCGAGAGGAGTCGAACCTCCACGTCCCTAAGGACACAAAGACCTAAACCTACTCGACAGGTCAAAATATGAGTTATTAACACCGTTAGTAAGGGTAGTCAAGTCAGAAATAGTCAAAAACTACCATAGCTCGGAATTGATTTTCACCGGGAGTAGTATTACGCTTACCTTTCTCATGCTTGTTCGAATAGTGAGTAAGTTTATGAGCAAATCTTTTGTTTATCTTTATTATTGGACTGATTTTTTATTTTTTAACAAAATCGAGAGGTCAAATGGCCGATATAGTAAAAAAGGGTACTGTCCAACGGAGGATAACAGTGTAACATGAATAGAAAAAAAACCAAAAATAAAATAAAAGAAATGAAAAAGGACTTGAAAGCAGCCAATCGAGCAAGTCATGTCCGACTTTTCAAGCTTGCTTTTGTTATAGTCATTCTTGCAATAGCCGCTGTTTTCATATTTCCTAATCCATTAAGAGGCAAATTGAGGCATTGGATAGGGGAGTCTTTCGGCAGTTTCACCTCACAATCACCGAATCCAAACTGAGCAGTAAAGCCGGATTATAGACAACCTGTCAAAAAGTAGGTTTTAGTTTTAACTAATTCCTATGTAGTTCTTTTCTAATCAACAGACAAATTTCAATTCGGACTATTTCCAATATTTCCTGCTCTTTGATGCTAAGGTTTAGTCAGGCTGGCTGTGTAGTAAAAAGCCCCTGTGGTGCGGAGGGAGAGGAGAAAGCGAGATAAACCACAGAGGCTAAAATGCAAATTAGGATACAATTATAATACAATATTTTGCCAGTCATGTCAAGTTATAAATTAAATTTCTTTGTGGTTAAACTGCTAATAATAGGGGGGAGTAGGTTTCGTTGGGGTCGTAGATTAGACCTTTCCATGAATCGAACTTCCAGGAACAGGTTCCTATTCTGATGTTGGGATTGTATTTCTATGCCACAGTTTTTATTTTCAGAACTTATGTCTAATGATCAAACTCAAACAAAAGTTGAGCCGTAATTGAAGTCATCACTGCTGAATAGGTTTCTTTATCAATCACCTGAAATCGATTGATTTTCCTGGCCCTACTCGTATGCTCATAAAGAACATTTCCCTGCTCATCAACAAAGGCTGAAACCTCGTTGAAGGTGAAGGGTATGACTTTCTGTTTATTGTTGTAGGCAGCATTGCCGGGAATGGGAATCACCCTGTTTCCCTGACTAACAAATCGTCGACCAGCCACAAAAGGAAACACGGCTGAGCACCACAGGTTACGATTCATCAGCAGGACCTTCTCCCTGTCTTCCCTGTTGCTCTCCCTGTTCAGATACTGAACCGGATTCACCTCATTCTTTCGGAGCAATGCATAAACAAAGTAGTTCATGACTCCATTTGAGACATTCTTTAATAGGTCTTTATGGGAAGCTCTCCAATACGAAGCTCTGCCGTTATTTTGCCAGAGTCCTCCATCAAAGCAGGGAACCCAGTAAATGGGCAATCCTGAATTCATTATTCGAATATAGGCATTTTTGTCTAAACCAACATTGTATTCCACATGTCCCTTTAGAGATGCTTCTCCAATGAATATGAACAGTTTATTGATTTTGGTCCTGAAGAGATTAGGAGATCTGTTGTAGCTGGCTGCAACGTCTCTGAGACTTCCCACAGAGATAATCGTCACTGGCTTTTTGGAAGTTCTTAAGGTAGTAAGAATTAACTCCACACCTTGCTGATATTCTTTTAGCTGCTTCAGACCATTGTCTTCGGCAGATTCAAGTTTATTTGCCAATCCGATGGCATAGGGAACGTTTCTCTTTGTGATGTAATTCAGTTGTGAAATTGGAATGGAACCAGGTTTCTCTTTCTGTTTTTCACCCTGATCCAGAATAATTCCTTTGATTTCAATCTCTTTGATGGCATACAAACAGGCTATGTCAAAATGATCATCAGGGTCAACATGAGGATGAAACAGATCAGTACAATAAATGACAGGCACTTTGTTCTCAGGCTCAGTTGTGTTAGCATAGATATTGTTAAGAGGGAGAATTAAGAGAATAAGAATAGATGCCATTTTGTTTATTTTCATATCATAGGCTCGTAATGATGATATTTTATAAGAATAATCTTCTGAATGCATGATAGTCAATCCCAACGTCTTTTAATAGTAATACTTTTCCGAATTCTTCAGGCTTGATAGTTACTAATAGCTTCTTTTTATAGTCCTGTATTTTTTGAAGTATCTTTACATATTTCTTTTCCCAATAAATTTAGATTATAGGAATTTCTTGTTAGTAGTAATAGTTAGGACAGCTTTGCCTTTGTTCTATTGAAAACGGCAAAATCCCCTGTCCCAATAAGCAGAATAATACTCCCTAATTATCTTTTTTTGGGATTAAAACCTATAAAATACTATTGATTATGAGACCTGTGGGGCTGATTTTTAGTGGTTCTTAACATTTATTATTACATTACGCTGCAGATACCGAGGCGTTTACTCAGGACAAGGAAAAGGAGGCGGGGAATGAAGTGTATGCCACCAGCTTTTGTTTTAGCTTCCCAAAAGGATTGTTATGTATTATAATCAAGCCAAATTTAGATGCTTGGCAGTTTGCCGGGCGAGTGAATGTTATGTGAGGTAGTAGTATATGAGTCTTAACAAGATGCCAACACTGCGAATAGGAGCTTTGGAAGCCGAGATACCAATTGTCCAGGGAGGAATGGGCGTTGGCGTTTCCTTATCAAATTTGGCCTCAGCGGTTGCAAATGCCGGAGGTATTGGAGTTATTGCCACCCCTGGAATTGGTCAGTTCGAACCCGATCGGGACACAAATCTGAAGGATGCGAACAAAAGGGCCTTGCGGAAAGAAATAAGAAAGGCGAAAGCTAACACAAGCGGCATTATTGGCGTAAATGTAATGCTGGCCCTTTCAGATACCGATGACCTTGTCCAGTGTTCTGTGGATGAAGGGGCAAATGTGCTTTTCCTTGGTGCAGGACTGCCCGTAAGGCTCCCTGAGACATTACCGCTGGATAGGCTGGGTGAACTTGCTACGAAGTTTGTCCCTATAGTATCTTCCGCCAGAGCGGCTGAAATTATATTTAAATCCTGGGCAAAACGATACTCTCATGTGCCCGATGCTGTGGTTATAGAAGGTCCGTTAGCTGGGGGGCATCTTGGCTTCAAAAAAGAGCAGATCGACAATCCTGACTATGCGCTGGAAAAAATACTGCCGGATGTGATCACCGTGGTAAAGCCCTACGAAGAGCAATTCAACAGAAACATTCCTGTAATCGCCGCTGGAGGGATATTTACAGGTGCGGATATTCATAAATTTATGCAGTTGGGAGCTCAGGGAGTGCAGATGGGGACCAGGTTTGTTGCAACCTATGAGTGTGATGTTTCGAAGGAATTTAAGGAGGCATATATAAACTGCAAAAAAGAAGATATTGTCATAATTGACAGCCCTGTTGGATTGCCTGGAAGAGCCATACGGGGTAATTTTCTTGAGCGGATTTCCTCGGGAGTTAAGGAAACTTTTAAATGCCCCTGGAAGTGTTTGAAAAGTTGTGATTTTAAGAATGTGCCATATTGTATTGCTATTGCATTGACGAATGCAAAAAAAGGTGATCTTGAAAACGGATTTGCTTTTGCAGGAGCTAACGCCTATAGGGTAGATAAAATCATCTCTGTTAAAGAGCTTATTGAGACGTTAGTTGAAGAATATACGGCCGTTGCGACGCAGCAACCAACAGCAGGCGGAATACCGGCATAAACGCTTAGGATTAAGTAGCTTAAAGGTTAGAGAAGGAAATTGAAATGAATATCTACATTGGAAATTTATCACATGAGGCAACTGAAGACGATTTGCGTCAGGCTTTTGAAGCTTTTGGCCAAATCATCTCCGTCAAGATCGTAAGGAGCAGGTCGACAGGTGAATCAGCAGGATTTGGGTTTGTTGGAATGCCAGTTTCGGAGGAATGCCAAACCGCAATCAGCGAAATGAACGGCAAGGATTTGAAGGGACAGAGCATTAAGGTCGAAGAGGGTCGGATGAAAGCAAACTATCGATCCAGCAGGGGCGGACAAGGTGGTTCTGATCGTGGCCGTGGCGACGGTGGCAATCGCGGCGGTTTTGGAGGAGGCCGTGACGGTGGTGGCAATCGCGGCGGTTTTGGAGGAGGCCGTGGCGGACCTCGCTACTGAAAAGGGAACTCTCTCAGATACTTTATAAACGTTACCACTCATCCGGAAATAACACTTTTAGAAACCGGTGGGTATGCAATAGCCAGCCATTTCCATTTTAGTAGTTATCACCAGGCAGACTCGAGCATGCTCTTATCAACCAGGAATTTCAATATTCAGCCTGACGATAATGGCAGATACTGACGATAAACTTTAGTATGTTATAGTGATATTTTCCATAGAAGCGTTAAAAAGGTTCAGTAGCACAAAAAGGTAGATAAAGAAGTGACACAAAAGCAAGAATAATCTACAAAAAACACAAGCTCTACTCAGGCCAACAAAGGTCTTATAACTGAGCAGGACCAACATGAAGAAGATAGTCTGTAAGAAGCTTGCAGAATCTATTCACTCTATAGCCACAGAATTTTTTTTATTTTCCAATAATTTTGTTGATAAACATATTTTTAATGTCAAGATATTCCCAAAGGAACTGGCTTGGTGGATTTGAGTCAGTATATTTAAACCATTTTTAATTGCATGGAGGTTTTAAAATGGCAAAGAAAAAAGCTAAGAAAAAAGCAAAAAAGAAAGCCGCAAAGAAGAAAGTGACCAAGAAGAAGGCAACTAAGAAAAAAGCAAAAAAGAAGAAAAAGAGATAAGCATCTAATAATCCGAAGGGCAGAGTTCCACGGGCTTGCCCGTGGGTATCTACTAAGCTAAATTATCCTAAAGCCATCATTGCTTATGCATTGATGGCTTTTTTGTTTGCAACTATTCACATTTGGCTGCTATTGAGTTATAATCTTGGAATATCTTTACCGTTTGACTTCCTCTCTGAATTTCTCTATTATTTCCTTGCTGTCCATTATCAAGAATTATATGACCTGCTATTCATATATATAGACATCAGGGAATAGGGAAAATGGACGCGGATAATATAATATTTTGGGGATTCGCCTTTTTAGGCGGTAGAATGTTGATAAAGGAGCACAGGGAATGAACTGGTTTGTGTCCACGATACGGATATGTATGATTTTGTGTGTTGCCATTTCGCTTAGTGCAAATGCAGCCAGCGATGACATCGATCAGATGATTGGAAAACATCGCATGGGTGAATTGACTATCAAGGCCAAACCCCGAGCCAGTGTGCAGGTTGAACAGATCAGACATGAATTCTGGTTTGGTGCAGCGATCTCATCATCAGCATTTAGCGGTAGACTCAATTCCGAGGATGAACGCCGGTACAAGGAAGTATTCCTGTCGAACTTTAATGCTGCGGTTACTGAAAATGCTCTGAAGTGGCATGCTATGGAACCTCGAAAGGGGCGTGTGGATTATACCGTTGTTGATGCTATCCTTAAATGGACCGATGAGAATGATATCCCATTACGGGGGCACAATCTTTTCTGGGGCATTCCCGGACGGGTTCAGAGTTGGCAAAAGCAAATGGACGACGAAGAGCTCCGGGAGGCCCTCAGAATGCGGGCAACTACAATCGCCCGCCGTTATAAAGGCAGGTTTGCTGAATATGACCTCAATAATGAGATGATACACGGCAACTATTACGCTGATCGCCTTGGGCCGGGTATCACAAAGCAGATGGCTGCCTGGGTCAGGCAGGCCGATCCAAATGCACGACTGTATCTAAATGACTATGATATTCTGACGGGAAAGCAGCTTGATAATTACATCAAACACATCCGTGGTCTTCTTGATGAAGAAGCTTCCATTGACGGTGTTGGAGTACAGGGACATCTGCACGGTGATTCATTCGATCCGAATGCACTCCGTAATGCACTCGACAAACTTGCCGCCGAAGGTTTACCGGTCTGTATAACCGAGTTCAATTTTCCGGGCCAACGTTCCCGCGTTTATCAACGCCGGGACTTGAAGCTCACGCCCGACCAGGAAAAAGCTAAGGCAAAAGCAGTAACGGAATATTATCGTATTTGCTTCGCCAATCCTGCTGTCAAGGGTATCCTGATGTGGGGCTTCTGGGAACGTGCGAATTGGATTCCTCAGTCCTCACTTTATCTGCGCGACTGGACACCTACTCCGGCGGCCAAAGCATATCGCGACCTCGTTTTTAACCAATGGTGGACAAAGTGGCAAGGCAAGACCAACGAAGATGGGTACTGCCGCCTGCAGGTATTCTATGGTAAGCATCGCGTCACGGTTGATGGGCACGAAAAAACCGTTAATCTCAGAAAAGCCTCAGGAGCAGAAACAGTTTCATTTCAATAGTCGTATGTTCTGAAGTCTGTATCTGTGATGAGACTATTTGCCTTTTCTTATTGAAAACTACATACCTACCTCACAATTGACCAGAATTTAATCTAATCTAAAAACTATTGATGGTACTTTCTCTGCCATTTCCTGTGTACGTGTTTGTCTCGAAAGTTGTGCTTGTGGCCTGCCCCCTTTTTATGCACCAGTTGTTATGAGAGTATACCGCACATATTCTCCTTGTCTTGAGGAAGGCGGACGGCATAAAAAAAGGCAGTGCTTTAACAGTAAAAACTGTTGTAAGTCCTTATTAACAAAACTGCGAGCGGTGAGAGTCGAACTCACATGTCCCTAAGGACACAAGGACCTAAACCTTGCGCGTCTGCCAATTCCGCCACGCTCGCAAGAATTACTCTTGAACCAATATCCAATCAAAAGGGTGTATCTTCCGTTTCCTTTTGCGATTTTGCTTCCGGCTGGGATATTTTCTCAATTCGTTTTTCAGCTTTCTTCAGTATTGCCTGGCAATGCTGAATTAAAGACATCCCTCTTTCATACTGAGTGAGACTGTCCTGCAAGGGTATTTCGCCCTGTTCTATTTTGCCGACAATGCTGCCAAGCTCTTTGATTGCCTCTTCGAAGCTCAGTTTGCTGATATCATTATTTTTTTTCTTATCGGGCATTTTCACAAACCTTTAATTCTTCTTTTTACTTTTTTGTTACCCTGCTTTCAATATATTTTTCGTCTGCAAGCTCGGTATTCAGCAGTTCTCCAATTTGAACATCTTCAAGATGTCTGACTAATGAGCCTGTTTTTTTGTTGATAGTAATACTGTATCCACGCTGCAAGATGGATTTTGGATTCAAGGCGGCAAGGCGGTTTGTCGCACCGTTAAGCCGCATCCGCTGCTTATTGAGAATTACAGACACTCCCACATTCGCCCGGTTCCTCAAATTACTCAGTTCTACCATTCTCCTTCCAATCACCTGGTGCGGCTTTATCCTCACAATCTTTTCAAAATTCACAGTCAGCCTCCGTTGCCTTTCGATCAGCATTTCTTTCATTGTTTCCGGTAGTTGTTTCTCAACGCCCATAAGTTGTATTTTGCTGTTGTTAATGATAGCCTTTACTGCCGCCTTTGCCTGATTTTGCAGATTATTCAAATCAACAGTTTTCTTTCGCAGGCGCCGATGCGGCTCAATTTGTCGTATCTGTTCAGCGATAGCGTACAATGTATTACGTGTATCAGCCAATAGATGTTTAACGGAACTCTGGAGCCTGAAACAAAGCTCATCAGATTGCTGTTGCGAGCTGTGGACCGTGAACTTGAGGTGGGATCTTAGCCTTTCTTTGAGATTGTCCATGTTCTCCAGTACTTCCTGCATGTCCGGTACGGCGACGACGCCGGCTTTTGTCGGCGTCGATGCCCTGGCATCGGCGACCAGGTCGGCGATGGTGGTGTCAATTTCGTGGCCGACCGCACTTATGACAGGTATTTTGGAATCGAAAATTGCTCTGGCCACTACTTCTTCGTTGAATGCCCATAGGTCCTCCAATGAGCCGCCGCCCCGGCCGACAAT
>JBARPZ010000374.1:0-5618 GCA_049643445.1 Sedimentisphaerales bacterium | reverse complement strand
CTGGAGCACTTTGAGTAATAGTAAAGCCATCCAAAACCGAATCGTTATCTTCACCACTGTGGAAGCGGAAGCCATAATCTAACCATTGGCAGTCGATAATACAATTTTCCGGCCCGTTTTCGCTGCGTACAGTGATAGCTTTACCGTTGAAATCGATGTCCCGATTACCGGTGCCGGTGTAAACACCGTCAGCGACAATAATGGTATCGCCATCATTAGAATCGTCAATAGCCGCCTGAATGTTATTGAAATCCGCAGGGCCATTATTGTCAACGTAGATAGTTCGTCCAGCAGCTACAGATACTATCCCTAACAAAAAAACCGATATTACAATCCATGTTTTCAGGTTTGTTCCCCCAGTCATTTTACTGCCCTCATTTCTGACCAATGCGGCCATTAAATATTCGCAATAGAAGCAAGGTGCTTTCGCGTGTTGAAAAAATCTAATCATTGTACCAAGGCTCTGTCATGAGAAATTGACTTGACAGAATACAAAAATCAAGAAAGTTTATTATACTGTCTTCGTATACGTCTCCCAATAAGTCTGCCCCTGGTTTAAGCCAGTTATTATAAAATATCCTCAAATCAAGCATATCAACTATGCCATCATTATTAAGGTCAGCTTCTAATGTTTTTTCTCCCGGCAGGAGCTGAGCCATATAGATGTCCCATCTTACATTTCTATTATCAAACCAAACTATTTTATTACCAGATATACATGGAGATGTTTGGTCAGCAGGATTAGTGCAAACAGCTTGTTCACCATTGTTAGGATCCCACATATAGATATCTTTATTGCCATTTCTATTATCACTCCAAACTATTTTATCACCAAATACAGAAGGAGAATGTTGTTGGGAAGTATTAGTGCATACTGGCTGTTCACCATTTACAGGATCCCACATGTAGATATCTACATCGCCTGGATAACCGCCCTTTCGATAATCTGTCCAAACTATTTTATCACCGAATATATCTGGACTCATTTGATGCTTAGGAGAGGTGCAAACTGGCTGTTCGCCATTTACAGGATCCCACATGTAGATATCACAATTATAAGGATAACCGTTTCTCCAATCCTCCCAGACTATTTTATCACCAGATATAGATGGAGACTGTTGGACAGCAGGATTAGTGCATACTGGCTGTTCACCATTATTAGGATCCCACATGTAGATATCCCAATTGCCATTTCTCCAATCCTGCCAAACTACATTATCACCAGATATGTCAGGATAATACTGATAAGAAGAATTAGTGCAAATAGCTTGTTCACCATTATTAGGATCCCATATGTAGATATCAGCCATCCCCACTTCATAATTTCTCCAATCCTCCCAAACTATTTTATCACAGGATATAGAAGTATACTGTTGGACAGCAGGATGAGTGCAAATAGCTTGTTCACCGTTGTTAGGATCCCACATGTAGATATCTTTATTACCATTTCTCTCATCACACCAAACGATTTTGTTGCCGGATATACTGAGTCCATTGGAAACAATAGCATTATCAGACGTAATCCTTGTCTCTACAAAATCAGCCCTCGTTTCTCTCACTGCCGCTGCCACGGCTAATGCAAAGATTCCGACACAAACCAGCTTCTTCAGGGTTTTCTTTGTTCCCCCAGTCATTTTACTGCCCTCATTTCTGACCAATGCGGCCATTATTGGTGTTCATCTCGAAGCCAGTGGAGAGCTATAAGTGCAAAGTCCGCAAAATCGACAGACTGATTACGATTAAGATCGCTCAGAATGCACTCACCCGTTTCAAGCCAATAGCCAACGAATACTCCCAGGTCGTTAAAATCTACTATCCAGTCATTGGTTATATCGGCGATGCCGCGCCAATTAGGTGGCGACTTGCCTGCCTCTGCTGTGCCGCCGTATGCCCCCATATTGATGCGAACGTTATTTGGGTCGTTCGGCTCATCACCTAAAGGACAGCCCGGATTTCCTGCATCAATGCAGGGACTCGTCACTTCGTCCATCGTCCATCGTCCCTCATTTGCGTCCCATCTGCCTGCCTGTGACTTCAAATGATAATCACCATTACACGGGTCCGCAAAACATGGGTCAGAATTAATATTGCCAGGTTCCCAATACAAATAACCATAATCATAAACATCGGCTTCTCCTCCCTGTACGTCGCTAAAGCTAACATAAAGGAATGGTTCAGGCCAGAAACCTACCAGTGCAATCTCCGGGCCATACAGAGCAGTATCACCCCAGAGGATGCAATTGACAATAGATGGTTTACTTCCGTCGCGGACATAAACAGCACCACCGTATTGAGCGCTATTGGCTGAAAACGTGCAGTTGGTTACTATTATGTCACGGTAGATTGGAGAATTGTCGCCGGAGGAACCAATTCCACCGCCGTATACGGCAGAGTTTTCCGTGATAAGGCAGTTATCGAGAGTTGCACCTTTGCAAGCGCGGAACAGGATTCCGCCACCCTCCCAAACCTCAGCTCTGTTCTTGGTTATGATGCAATCACGGATTGTAGGTCTTGCTGTATGGCAAATAATTCCGCCACCGTCATCCTTAGCTCGGTTATTGGTGATGATACAATTGCAGATTGTAGGACTTACCGAACTACACACAATTCCACCGCCACTCACTTGGTCATATCCATTTCTAATGGTAAAGCCGTCCAGGACTGAGTTTGCGTCTTCTCCATGACGAAAGAAAAATCCTCGATGTGGTTCTGCTTCCGTGCCGTTGCAGTCGATAATGCAATTTTCTGGGCCGTTTTCGCTGCGCAGCACTATCGCCTTACCGAGAAATTCTATATCTCTGTTGCCATCACCGGTATACGTGCCATCCGCCACGATTATGGTGTCGCCGTCATTGGCATCGTTAATTGCCGCCTGAATGTTATTGAAATCCGCAGGGCCATCGTCGTCAACGAATATGGTTCTCCCCGCAGCAGCCGTGCAGCCTATCCCTAACAAAAAAACCGACATTACCACCCATGTTTTCAGATTTGTTCCCCCAGTCATTTCTCTCACCTCATTTCTGACCAATGCGGCCATTAAATATTCGCAATAGAGGCAAACCACGCTTTATTTGGGATATAAGACAATAATTTAATTCCTTTACCTTCAAGCTCTTTTTTTTCTTTAATTGTCGGAATCTGTTTTAATTGCACAAGAACATGGGCCCTTCCGGGAATCGCTTCTATCTTAGCTTTTGTGGCGGAGCTTATCCCTCGCTCAGGAATAAACTGTCGCGATTTCAGAAGAATATCGTTGCTTCCACAAACTATGCCTGCGTTTATCAAAAATAAAAATAATATTATTAAATTAACTGGTTTTCTCATGATTTTACTCTTTCAATAATAAATAATACTCATTCCTTTTTTCTATAAGCTAACAACCGTCCGACATTCATGGTTGGTACCATTCTTCTGTCTCTAACCACTCTTCAGCAAGTTTCGCAAGGTCCAGAAAATCCACTATATCATCACCACCATCCGGTGCAAAATCAGCCAATGGCTCATCCTGCCTCCAGCAATCAGCAAAAACACTAAAATCAAGTAAATTCACGATCCCGTCAGGGTAAAGGTCAGCAGCCAGGGCCGGGAACCCAGACATTACCCAAATATCACCTCTCCAGTGATATGCAATTTTAGTTCCATCCGGCGACCAGGATGGATCTATACCGTAAGTTAACCAGATAGGTTCACGAGTAGGTATGCCCGTCTGTCTATCCACCGGTATTATGTAAACGCTGGTGCCTATGCTGTTACATGCCATCGAAAAGGCAAAATTGTTTCCCATGGGAGACCATTCAACATGGTAAACCCAGCATGGATTTTCGTGGAGAACAAGATATCCGCGGTCGTTAGGGTCGGTGGCTTCTACATTTTTTACTTTTATTCCACGTTGAAATTTATGGATGATATAAGCTATCTTATCTCCATCAGGCAACCATGATGGAGATTGGTCCGTATTAAACGAAGGAATTATCATCTCAGGATTAGGAACGTCATTAGTAATCTTCCCGACTGTATTATCATACATATCAAGCATATAGATGTCGCTGTACACACTTCCGTTGTCCCAAATTAAACCTACCTCAAATGCAATCTTGCTCTCGTCGGGAGACCAGGCAGGTGAAGTGCTGTAAGTAAGTCCGAACCACGGCCTATCAAGTATTTCGTAACTATCAGTCACCCTTCTTTGATTACTACCGTTAGATTCCATTAAATAGATTTCGGAAGTTCCGTCTCTACTGGAAGTAAACGCAATTATATTTCCATAGGGCGACCAAGCTGGTGTCCTATCAGAATAAATATTGTAGGTTAATCGTTTCTGATTACTCCCGTTCGCATCCATTACATAGATTTCATAATTTCCGTCTCTATCTGATACGAAAGAGATCTTACTCCCATCCGGGCTCCACGCAGGCTCGCCCTCATAGCTTGGCTCAAAAGTCAGTTGCGTAACAGTATATCCTTTAGCCTCTCTCACTCCACCTGCCACGGCTAATGCAAACATTCCGACACAAACCAGCTTCTTCAGGATTTTGTTTGTTTCCCCCATCATTTTACTGCCCTCATTTCTGACCAATGCGGCCATTAAATTTTCGCAATAGAAGCAAGGTGCTTTCGCATGTTGAAAAAATCCCGGAAAATCGCTGCATTATCAATGTTATCTTTTTTAATCTTATTGCAATTACATATTGATGTCAACAACAAAATTCTAAAAATCATTGATTTCTAGCCGTCAAAGCAGCATTTTACACGCCTCAATCAAGCGAATCTTTACCGCCAAACAAGCTTTTTAGACCATTAATCAATTGTATGACCTTTCTCGCACAAAAACAATCGTGGTAAACTTGGGATTTTTCAAAAAAAGTGCTTTTTTTATAAAAATGTTTGATTTTTATTGAACATTCCGGGATAGTTTGGTATAATATTAACGACAATTGAGAATTGAGAATGTAAAATTGAGCAATCAAAAGTTTTTAGTCTGTGGTCAAAAAAATCCCGGCCGTTCCGGCCTCAACCGTCTATATACTAAATACGAGATACTAAATACTAATTATTGCGGAGAACCGCACGAGTAGGGCAGCAGCCCAAGTCAAAAATGCATTATTTTGCATCATAATTGACAATTTTCGAACATTTTGGGGGTATTAATGGCTAATAAAACACTGTTTTGTTCATTTTATGTAAGCTTTTGTACATTTTATGCATCTTTACGACTAACAAGAACCGTTTTTACCCGGCTACAAATAAAAGTCCGCCCGAAGGGCCTCCACACTTTTGCATTTTACATTTTAATCTTTGATTTACCTCTCCAATCCCTAATCCCTAACCCCCAATCCCTAACCCCTGACCCCTCACCCCTGACCCCTGATCCCTGGCCCCTGAGAAGTACGAAAGATTACGTACGAAATTATAAACTTTTTTTGCAAAACGAACCCAAATCCCGAAAAGTCAAGTTGAACGTAAATAAGGTATTAACAAGGGATTATGAAAATAGGACACTTGGTCAAGTGGGAAAAACGAACCCAAAACGAACCCAAACGAACCCAAAACGAACCCAAATCCAAAAAGGCCAAAATGAACGTAACGTATTACATAACAAAGGGATATGAAAATATGTC
>JBARPZ010000373.1:0-22997 GCA_049643445.1 Sedimentisphaerales bacterium | reverse complement strand
GAGCTTTGGCAAGAAAGAATAAAATGTATGTTCGGAGTTTCTGCCGTACATGATAAAAAACTCAAGTTTCTGCTGGAAGCGTTAGCTCCAGCCGCATAAAACATTAAAAAAGTGCGAAAGTTTACTTACATATAACTGAGAGAATGTAGATAAGTGTACCGATATATATTTACGTTATCAAGAAGATTCTCTTGCTGGTTAGCGGTTGACTACAGTGGCAAATCAGGCTATCCAGCTTAATGCTGTTCCATAGGAAAAGATGCTTGATACCTCTATGGGTATGGTCATAATATCAAATCACCGGTGTTCCAAGTAAATCAGTTCGCCTTAATTTGGTTTTACTTGCCAGGATGTAATTTTTGGTAGGCACAGCCATCTAGCCCTACCTCTCGCAAGGAAAGTTGCAGTCTGGTGGAACCCTGTGGCATCCAGAAGCTAACACCTTCAAAAGCGGCCCCAGTAGCCGTGTAAGTCTGGCCGAAACGCAAATGTGCAGGTGTCCACATTTCGCTGTCCATATCAACCGGTATTTGTCTCAATACAATACGAAAGCAACTCCACCGAATAAGGAACTGCAATAATCCATGCCCTCTGTGGCAGTGGTCGTTTCTACATCCTCTGGCGTACCTGCCTGACACTCTCGTTAACGAGGGCCCCGGCCCACCTGCCCTATGCGATCTCTGACTTCCTGAATGACCCGTATGTCATCGGCATCACGGACTTTGGGGCCAACATGTGCGAGAACCAGTTCATAGGCTTCCTTTGCTGAATGGGTAGTCACCAGAGGTGCCTGGAATCGCTCCCCAGTCCTGAAAACTTCAGGGGCAGGTTCATGTGTGATCCATCTGCCATTAGCAGGCTCAAACCAGACAACGTTGAGCCATTGCTCCTCCTTGCCTGTGGGTGTCAGATGGCTTACGTTTCCTGAAACATATACCTTCGTTCCCTGGTCTGGTTGCTCTGGAAGAATACACGCTTGACTATCAGAGGATTGCGCCCCGGGTATATAGTTGTTGTTTATGACATTGACACGAGCACCCTCTCCGATCTTGGTGGCATTGTGGTTAGTCCAGTTGTAGATGACGTTATTTACCACATCATAAACGCCTCCTTGAATACGAGGACTTCTGTCGCCATTGTGGGCAAAGAGACAATGATGTATGGTAATGCGGTCAGAACCTTTACCCGATAGCCAACCCATGCTATGGAAACCTTTAGGATGATCCGCCTCCGATTGACCTTCGGCAATTATGGTCCATTGGCATGTGAGGTCTTTGACGTTTCCCCATGTGTTGACCACCTCATCCGTGGCCCACATCAAGGAACAATGGTCAACAAGCACTCTTTCCACCGTACCCTCTTCCGTGCCCCAGAACAGCAGGCAGTCGCCGGATGAACCTCCTGTAAGTACGCGGATGCGCAGATGTCGAACGATGATGTCGTCGCAATCCCCAACGAAATGGATACCATGATTCATGATGGTAATACCGTTGCCCGGCGAGGTAGATCCGTCTATCGTCACCCGCCCACTGGTCACTTGAATTCGGCTTTTCAATTCTATGGTACCTTCCACAGAAAATTCCACTATACACGGTTCCTGTGCTGTGAGCGCCTCTCGCAGAGATCCCGGGCCATCATCAGAGAGGTTAGTGACAATGATAGTTCTTCCACCTTCGCCGCCTCGAGTGACTGCTCCGAAACCTTCTGGCGGTGTAGCCATCCCAATGTCTTTAGCACCGGCAATTACCAAAGAAGCGGACATGATCAGAAGCATAATAACAACACTAATGCCTGATATCAGTGAGTTCCGTTGTATAACACCTGTCCACCCAAATAACATAGTCCACCTTGTCATTAAAGAACTTACGTAAACTTGCTTCATGCAACTAATTGTACTATCTTAGCGGTATGAATACCATACGAAACCTTCTAACAAACCTTCGTACTCTACTCTGTTGTGTCCGCGAGACCTTGGGAAATTCCAACTATCTCATCAGGGGACATTTTACATAAGAATTGATAATTATTCAAAGAGTTATTTTCAATTCCCGCTACGTTGTTTTGAGCAACGGACATTGAATCCTCTGCGGGCCCGATATTTTTTTATAAAGTGCAATATTTAACTAAAAAAATGACATATATTCGGACTCGATTCAGGCAAAATCAGCATCTGTAGTGACAAAACGGAGACACGAATTTTCGCGAAGAATTCTGATAATTTGCGACTCATGAGAAGGACGTCTTGTGATAATTGAACACGTTGTCGCGCTCTATTGCATATCATTAAACAGTTGCCAATATCGAAATCTGAGCGATCCTCACTTCTCTTCCGGCCATACACCTCGACCGGATACTGCAAACAGAACCAAAGACACGTCCAGCTGGTTGTCGTGCTTCATAGTGATGTTCGTAATCTTCTTCTTTGGCCTCGGATTCACCCATTCCCACTGGTACAGGTGAACATCCTTCTGGTTCGAGTCCTGGATCGTATAGATGTATCGGTTGTCGTTAGTAGCGCGATTCTTGGCACTGGTGTCGAACCGCCGGATGTTCATACTCAAGCGCACCGGTAGCTTCTGGGTCTCACCATCCTCGTAGTGCACAAGGTAGTCGCCGCACGGCCAGCCGTAAATCCAGTACCGTCCCATGCCGCTTTTGGCGCCCCGGTCCTTCGGATTGTTGATGAACGCCGTATGCAAGAAGATCAACGATGCATAGTTGGCGTTAACCGGGATCGAAACCTCCCGATCGCTCTGCTGTAATACTATGCAGTTTCCCTTCTCGTCCGGCTCGAATCGTGTGGGGATAAAACCGATCTGGCGTGTGCCCGGTTCCAAGACTACGGGCTTGGCGATTGCGCTGTAGTCCTGCGGTTTCACCTCTTTCAGGAATTCGTTAAACGATTGCCTCAGGAGTCCGCTAATATCGATCGGCTCGATCTTTTTGCCGGCGTAAGGATTTGGCTTCACCGCCATGGTATTCTTGATAGCCACCATTCGCCCCGGCTTCGGCGGCACGTACTTGTACAGGTTCCAGGCATAGTCGAGCAGACGGAACGATGCGTACATGTTGTTGAAGTCGGAATACTCGTCCAGCAGCCCCCCCGTCTTATCGTTACCTAACGAGTAGAGAATCTTGCCTGCGCCTCGGACGATCCTTTTCTCCTTCTCCCCAAGCCAAATCATAGAGCCGGTTACGTGAAGCCAGATGGGAAAACCCCGTTCTGCCAGAAATGCGATACCTTTCTCGATATCATAGCCGCCCCAGTAATTGATAATAACGTTTTTCGGAAACTGATCGACGATTGTGAAAAGGTCGTACTTCTTGCCGTTGTGATAGGGGACCAGCATGTCGTGATACATCAACATGGTGATGCCTCTGGAGGCGAGCCAGTCATTGAGCTGAACATGGAAGTCCAGAAATGCCTCGGCCCGTGTCTTCCCGTTGAGCAGCGCTTCAGGTGTTTCACCCTGTTTGCGTGGCCCCCACCATTCATCGCTTTTCGGGGAGAGGTACTTGCACTGGAGCGCCTCGATCACATCGAGCATGCAGTCGAATACGATCTTGTTATGCTGCGGGTGCGTAACATCGGCCTGATTGGAGAATCCCTTTTCTCGCAGTTCCGGGTGGTAGCCGAGCAGCCACCAGTTGGCATGCCCGCCGATTTGCCAGGCGGGACAGACCTCCACGAACCGGTCGCGACAGAATTGGCCGAATCGTTCCAGTTCCTTCAGCGAATATATCCGCTCGCTGCCGTTGAATTCCGGTCGGCGCTTGTAGCGCACGCGCGAGGATAGGTCCCAGAACAACACATTAGCTTTTTGCCCCGCCACGAACCGCTCGGTCCACTCCATCATATACTCGATGCCGAAATTGTCCTTCGGTTTCTGATTCTTGAAGGCTCCCGTCCCCTGCGCGCTCACCAAGCGGTAATGCAGATCTGGCCAGTCATAGACCTCTGCGCACGACACCGGCATGCGATCCTCGATACGCATCGAGTTCTTCATCAACTGGAAGAAGGTTACCATTCCGTAGTAGAGGCCCGGCTCGTCGAATCCTGTGATCAGAACGCGGTTCTTCTCGACGTTCAGGCAATATCCTTCCCTTTTGGGCTTGACCGGTTTACCGTTGCAGTTCGCCGAGTCCGCAACCCGAAGCACGATCCCATCTTGAGAGTGCGTTCCGGCGAGTAACTGCGTTTCCAGGTTCACGCCGGTGTGCGCATGGTACTTTTCCGAGAACAGGGCGGCGGTCCTCCGTGTCCTCGCCGAAGCATCTCGGGCAAGATACAATCGGGTCTGCTGTCTGGCCGGGAAATCGCCCTCCAGCCATCGGATCTGCTTCAAACGCGGATTAAAGAGTCGCTCACCGAAACGGTCGGGAGTATCCGCATCATTTGAGATACCGTTTGCCAATGCCTGGGTGCGGTGTGCGGACTTCTCCTGAACCATCACGACGCGCTTCAAGCGAAAGCGTAAAGGATTTCCCTTGCCGCCGGCGCTGGCTGAGAGCCATAGGTAGTTGAGCGTGCTCCATGTAATGGGAGTCTTTGCCCTTCGGAATCCTTTTGTGAAGTCATAGTCCTTACAGCCTGGCTCCAAAGTAAGCGGTGCATCCAGGCTCGTGCCGTCTGTAAAACTCGCCTTGGCTGAAACCTTGGCAAAATCGTCTTTGTCGTAATCGATGGTGAATCGGATCCCGCGGTAAACCATGCCTTCGTCCGGCGCGGGCACATTTTCGAACCAGAATGTGGAGCAAGCCAAGCCCCGCTTTCCACGATACGTGTATTCCGCAAATCTGCGCCCATCCTTCACGATGGGATTCACGATCGGGGTCAAATCGCTTCCTTTCTGCCAACTGGCGGTGTAATTCCTGATTGCCGATATATCATGGATTGCCGCGTCGAACAGCACCAGGTCTCCGTCTTGACTGACAGGGGAGAACTTCGCCGGCGGCGCTGCAGGCGCAACTGGACCTTGTAGCCATCCGCCAGTGCTTGCGAATACTGCGATGAAGAGATACCTCTTGGCTCTCATGGAGTCCTCCTTTCAATAGTTGGGAATTACAGCTTCGCCGTCGAGGCGGCCTCGGCTTCGACCGCCGAATATCCACGGGTGCGCCCGAAGGCATGGAGGCAACACTAACAAGCCCGGCAGAGTCCCTCTCGCTACTCCCGGGCGCGGTATGACTCACCTCGCCGGCCTGAGCTGCACCCACTAAGCTCCGGCAAGTGGTGACGAATGTGCGTAGTACGAGAACGAGTGTATCTTTCATATGGTCATGGTAACATGATGACGCCAAATTAAAAGCGGAAATGCTTGAGGAATACCTGTGCCTTATCTTTATCTGAGATTCTCCGTATAGTAAAATTGTCATCTGTCACCAAATCCATGCATGTCGTGGGCTTATGCTGGTATGTGAGAGTCCGGCTCCCTGCGCTATTACTCAAGTGGCTCCAGATTGCGTTCGGGCGTGCTATGGTCGCACTTGCCAGGGATGGGCGTAGGGTCCCATCTCCTCTATCGCGATAGGCTCGAAAAGGAGTGACCTTAGCTGAGAATCGTTGCGAACAAGTCGGTCTTGAGATGCCGCTTGCAGATTAAAGGACTGATTTGCCGCAGTGTTGAGCGCGGTTTGCTGCAACCCACCATCCCGTACGAAGATGCTTTGACACCGAATGAACAGATTGCGGCTGATGGTATTTACATCCGCACCCATCTTGAGGGTGGCCAACTCGGGGTAGTGGCTAGAATAGGAATTTTGAGCCGCCTGCTCCAGGAATCGCTCGATGGATTCAAGCCAGCGTTTTGAACCCCAGCGTGAGAAGCTGACTCCGGCAAAGCAGTCGAGGAATAGATTGTTGTCTACGAAGTTCTCCTTGCCGCCGTGGATCTGGACTCCGCCGAAGATGACGGCGCCACACCGCTCGAAGATGTTTCCGTAGACCGCGACGCCTGAGATCATGTCATCCAGCCGGACACCTGCGGCCCCGCAGTGCGTACCGCCTCCGATGTCGCTCCAGCGGTTCCAGCGGATGATGACTCCACGATAGAGTGGATTGCCGAACATATCGAGACCGCCCTGATCATCCGATTCCTGAACGACATTGCGAATCACGTTCAGCTCGATGAGATGGTCGTTGCCTTCGATACGCATCGCCGAGGAAGGCATCTTCTCGAACAAGTTATGAGCAATCCGGTTGCCGCAGCCGTCGAGATGGACGGCAGGTGTATAGGTCATCTTGAGCCGGGAGATGTCGAACACAGTACAGTTCTCGATGAAATGACGACCGGGAGTCAGCGTGCGACGATCCCCGCCGGCTACGCGGATCCCACCGCAACCGAGGGTATCCATCGTGCATCCGAATACACCGTGGTGCTGTCCACCCTCAACGACTATGGCGTCGCCGCCGAACCGCCTTATCGTGCAACCGGCTACCAGGCAGTCGGCTCCGCCACGAACGTGGATTCCATCGCCACGTCCCTCCTGCAGCGTCAGTGCAAGTACAATCACGTGCTCGACCTCACTCATGGCAACGAAAGGTTGATCGAACACGGTTAGGACCGTCTCGGCCTTCGACAACTCGATCCCTTCGGGCGGTAGCCAGTAGATAACGCCGCTCCTGCGGTCGAGATACCATTCACCCGGTCGGTCGAGCTCCCGCAACACGTTTACGGCATAGTACCGCTGGTCTTTGCGGTAGCCATAGTTGGAATAGGGCCGAGACAACGTAAAGGTCTGGGCGTCGGCATCTATCGAAGCGACCTTCTGATACTCTTCAAACCAGTCCCAGAACCAATAGCCGTAGAGGCGGACATCCGGCTCATCGAGCCAGCGACCCGGTCGGTCATCAAGGTACCGGAATCTCCCGTCTTTACATCCCTCAATCGTGCCCCAGACCTTGAAGGTTTCAGTGCCCAGGATTTCGCCGGTTTTGACAAATCCTTCGTTAGGCCAGCGGGCAAGCGTCTGGGGCTCCCCATTGACGAACAACTCAGGCCGGCGGCGCAATGCCGTCGCATCACCCCAGTCGGTCACACCCAGCGTCTTCGAATCTGCCTCCAGAACGCGGTCACGAACCGATGGATCTAGCTTACTGCGAAGCTCCACATCCGAGATTGGCTTCCAGGCAGTGATTCGCACTCCGCCCTGGAAGACCGGTGTCTGGTCGGGCTTGGCCTGGTATACCACCGGAGCTTCCGGAGTTCCCGAATCTTCGGATGTCAGCGCAAATGCTCGTTCAACAGGGTACGATCCGCCGCCGATCAGGATCTTCACACCGCCTTCGGGCAGTGTACCGTCGCGAGACTTCTTCAACGCGCGCACGGCATCGCGGGCCTTCTCCAGGATGCAAAATGGATTCTCTTCCGAGCCGTCTGCGGTATCCCTTCCCTTAGGAGCAACGTGGAAAATCGCTGCAGGAACGGGCAGAACGGGTAATTTAACGCGGTAGGTGGCCGGATCGCGCGGGGGTAATCCTTGGCGAAGCCGTTGTGCTTCCTCCAAACGACGCCGTGCATTATCGCGGTGAAGCTGCGGCAGTGTCGCATCGGACGCCAGACGCTCCCAGGCTGCATTGGCAGCTGCGAGATCCTCACGGGCCAGCGCCACTTCCGCAATCCCAAGTATTGCCAGACTACGGACAAACGGCTGGACCGATGAACTCTGGGTGATAGTCTCGAATTCTTGGTGAGCAACTTCCAGGTGTTCATCGCTCAGAGCCTTGGCCGCGGTCTCTATCGCCGGCGAGCAAGATGCAGGCAAGTCTTGGGGAACTCTCGCAGGTTCGGCTGACGGCTCTGCAAACACAACAGCTGCGACCTGGAGCAAGGACAACGTTAGCAGACTCGGGAACGATCGTGTGACCATGGGCTCTGGCCCTCCAGATAAGCATAACCATTTTTATCAGATCAGTTACCAATGTTACCTTCAATGTAGTCAGTCAACGCCATTAACACCATCGAGTTAGTTTAAGACGGCACCATCGCACCAGTTATTGCCTTCGTCGCAAGATTCATCCATCCAATGTTCAGCGAATCTTGCAAAATGCTCAAAATTCACAAAGCTCAACATCATCAACGTAGATGTGGTTCTCGGCCAGCATCCACCACTGGTAGAGTTGTACTCCGACGTCGGTTGAGGAGTTCACCGCTCTGAATTTCAACCGATACTGCCGCCAAGTGCCGCGTGTGGTGTACCATTGCGTGGCATGGTTTTCATCGACAGTGGCCTTCGATGCGAGTTTTCCGCTCGACGTCGGATCGACGACCAAACGAACGCGGTCGTTTCGATTCCAACCACCTTGTCTTTCATCGGTACAAATCCAAGCCGACAACATGTAGTCACGGCCGGGCGCCGTCTTGACTGTTTGGTAGACGAGTTGGCTAACCGCCGGTTCTAACTTTCGTGGCACGATGCCCGACTTGTCATGTACGCGATGTTGCCATCCGAGCACGTGTTTGCCGCTGTGTGCTGTATAGCGGTCGAGATAAAAAAGGGCGCTGGCGTTGCCGATTTCATGCGGCAGTGGCAGCGTGTGCATGCCATGCATCAGCGGCGACCGTTTCCAGCCTTGGAGATTCTGTTCAAACGATGGATTGACAAGTGGAATTAATCTTCCGTTGCTGGATTGTTCTTGCACACTCGATCTACCGGGCATTGTTGGATCATGAAGGTTTGCAAAGTCGCGCGAATTAGACAACACGATGCGGTCGGGGTACGGTTGTGCCGCGCCGCCGACTCGGTACGTGTATTTACTTCCGAGACGAAGGTCTTTCAGTTTCACGCGGTGTTGTTTCGTAAACGCGTCGTGCGAAATGGTTTTAGTGTTGCCATCGGCGAACTGTAGTTGCATATGACTGCTCGTGGCAATAGCCGTTTCCCATTGAAATGTCCCGGTTGTTGGCGTCACCTCGGTAAGCGCGATATTGTACGGCAGAAAAACCGAGCCGGGCATCTTCTCACCACGCACGATACACGTTAAATCCATGTCTGGTGTGTTTAATCCGCCGCGAGTGGCTTTTCCTTGGACATATCGATCGGCGGCAAGATACGCGTAGAACGACTTGCCGTCCTGTCGACGAAAACGCACGGCATATCGTCTGCGAGGCTGTACGGGAACTTGATCTGCGAACCACACCACCGTCACGCCCCAATCCTTGATCATATGAACCACACGCTCCGGTCCGATTCGTTTGCCAGCCGGCGATCCCTCGTGGATTGAAACAACAAACGCGTGGTTGATGCCTTCGGCACTAGACCAACCGGCGTTGAACCAAACACTGCGAATGTTCTTCGTAGTCGCCACAAACGACTGGGCTGCCCAAGGAGTCGACCCTGATGCAGGTCCTTCCGCTTTGAAACCCAATCCCTGATGCAGAGAGACGCGCACGGTGGTGGTGAGGTTGTCGGAGTCCTGACGGATCTTAAACCCCATGTCAGAATCAAGCATCGGCACATCGTCGTAATAGGCCTCACCATCAGGATAGGCATTGCCGATCGCTGGCGTACCGAGCCGAAACGTCTGTCCGTCGATTGACGCGATCGAAAGGTAATAAGTGTTGCCCTGAACTGTCGGCCACTGGCCCGGCTGGAGGTCGACGATCTTGATCCAATGCACCGGCTGGTTACCAAAATCGAACTTACCAATCAGCTTTCCAGTTGAATCCGTTTCTCGTAGTTCCGCAACCAGCAGTAGCGGTTTGCCAGGATTCCAAAAAGTGAATCCGTTCACCCAGGGGCCGGTTGCCCGAAATGTTTGGCCGAATTTCTTCCGCGCCGGTGACCATGTTTCGAAGTCAACGTTCATGGTTGTCTGCGAGGCGAACAAGACTTCGGCGGCGCGATCGTCGCGAACAACGATTGGCGTGATTATTCTCTGGCACACCACCAGATACTCGCCGGCATCGAGCGCGGGAGAACGAAACCGGCCGGAAGCTCCGGTGACGGTCTGCCACACTTGGCCGTAGCGTCGGTCAAAAACGGACACCACCCGTTCATTACCGCCGCTATCGCCCGTTATGAAGCCTTGGGCAAACAGCGAACTATTGATGAATACCATCGCTATGGATAAGTAGTAGGCTATGTTCTTCATAGAACTCGGTTATGTAAACTTGCTATGTCCCGTGCGTCAAGTGGGACCTACCCTCTTCACCACTAACGACCTTCACTCGTTACACCAGTGCGATCATTTCACTCCATCCTTGTACGTGACAATCGTCATCACCAAGGTCCATCGTAGCACAATTCGATGGAATCTCAAGCCTTTATGATAATCTCCTACCATGGTCAGTAGGTATCATAATACCTGCTTTACCTAACTACCGAGAGAAACCAAGCTCATAAACTATTAGATATTGGATCGGCCTTTGGTTAATACTATATATACCTCTCCTATTATCCAAAGCATTCTATTCTACACATCGCAGGTTTTCACCGCCTGTATGAGCGACTTCACTGGGTCGTGTATTGGCGTATATTCATGGGCCACATAGCCTATATAGCCGGCCTCGACAATCGCTCTCATTACCGCAGGATAATATATCTCCTGGTTCTCGTCGAGTTCATGCCGACCCGGCACGCCCGCTGTATGGAAATGGCCGATGTACTTGATATTCTTACGGATGGTGGCTATAAGATCGCCCTCCATAATCTGCATGTGATAGATATCATACAACATCTTGAATCGCGGCGAGTCCACACGCCGACACAGTTCAAAGCCCCACGCGGACTTGTCACACATGTAGCCGGGGTGATTTACTCTGCTGTTGAGCAATTCCATGCAGATTGTAACTTCATGATCCTCTGCGATTTTGACCGCCTCCTTGAGAATAGTGTGGCAGTTATCCATGCCCTCTTCATCGCTGATTCCCTTCCTGTCGCCGGCCATGCAGATAACATTGGGCCATTTGTACTCGGCCGCTGCTTTGATGTTGTTCTTGAAATCATCGAGAAACTTGGAATGCATCGATTTGTCGTTAAGCCCTTTCCTGATAGATCCCGCCCCGGATACCATCGTCGCCACAAGACCATGCTTCTTGAGCAAAGGCCAGTCATTCCTGCCCACAAGATCCCTGCCAACAACACCCATCTTTGTAAGCAAAGACGCCCTCTGCTCTGCATCCATACGGGCTTTTCGCAAACATCCGCCACAGACAGACTGTTTGATACGTCCCTGTTGAACTACCTTGCCTTTGATTGTGTCGACACCGGCCGCATGCGCTCGATGCCTACCTGCGACTATGAGCGTGGCCGAGACAGCCGAAGCCTTGATAAAACCTCGACGGGTAAGCTCGCTGTTTTGCATTTTCGACTTTGTCATCAATTACTCCTTTCAATTTGGATAACGAAAACTTCAGTATATGTTATTATGCGGGCAATTTCAAGCTTGCGAAAGCCTCAGATATTCCTTCTCTGGCAAAAATAGCCCTGATCGCATTCTTAATACTTACTCTGTACCTAACCAGTCTCTGTCTGTATTTAATAAGAGCCCGTTTCTCTCTTACTATCTTCTCAGGTATATGCACTATCGGTAAGCCGAACAAACTTTAACCGGCGGGAGCCCTGGCTTACATAGTTTCCTCTATTGGCCCGATATTTTTTTCAAAATTGCGTCCATGACCTAATAACCGACATATATTCGGACTCGATTTAAGCAAAATCAACATCTGTAGTGACAAAATGGTGACACGAATTTTCGAAGAATTCTGACATTTTACGACTCAGGAGAAGGGTGTCTTGTATTATAGTCTCTTACTTAAATGCTTCGGTTAAGACGTACTGTGAGATTCTCTTATACAACTGGATCAAGATTTTCGTAGGGGGTCAGACTCAAATAAACAATCTGGTTTTTCTGGACCTATTCTCTAGTGGGAAGTAGTTTTTTGAGCAGCTCGATATCGCGCGGTTCGTCGCGAAGCCTCACTCTGTATTTTTGCGTAAGGCCATCAAGCATCATGGTCAACAGCGTACAGCTCATGCAGTAATCCTTGACGCCGATGGGCTTGCCCGAGACGGAGTCGTAATGTTCGTTGATGCCGTTTTTGATCGCATTGGCGACGGTCTTGTCGGCGATGTCGGCAGCGAGAGTTTTGTGGCCATAGGTGGCCAGACCGGAGGCGATTTGGTAGTTAGTCGAGGGCCAGACGTCTCCCCGCCAGAAGCCATTGGATTTCCATCGCGGATCCGTGCGATCTACAGTAGGGACCGGAAGCGGCGTCTGCCAAGCGGTAGTGGCGAGCACTTCAGCCATGCGGTTTACCATAGCCTTGGTTGGAACACCCGCTGTCAACGGAATCCAGCTACCTATAGTTGTCACCGGAACTTTTTCCATCGTATCCCGCTTGACTGACAGAAACGTTCCTGCCTTTTCGTCCCACATGTGGTCTCGTATCGCCTGGACGGCCTTGTCGATCCGCCGCTTTCGCCGCGCTGCCATCTGCCGGTCTCCGACGATTTTGGCCAGGCGGGCAAGGCTCCGCTCTCCCATGATGAGGTAGGATGTGTTACCCGTCACACAGATGTCGCCATACCAAGTGCCTTCTTCGGGGCCTTTGCGCGAGGGATGAACCGTCAGCTTGAGGTCGTCCATATTGCATTCATAGTCGAACGTTTCCCAGCGTGCATGTTGCAGTTTGCCGCTGTAGGAACCGACCGTGACCAGTCCGATATTGGTAACATCCCGCTCACGCCAAAACCAGTCGTGAAACCTTTCGAGCCTGCCTAAGCATTGTTTAAGAAGCTGCTTGTCGCCGTTACGACGATAAACACGTTCAACACCCCAGGCAAGGATCGGTATCTGTGAAAACTGTCGAACCTCTTGCGGTGCGGTCTTGATCGCGACGGTAATCATGTCCCGGGCATAGTCTGGCATATTCCGGTTCCATCGATCCTGGAAGTCCCAGTAATTTTGGAAGATGTCGCGGATAAGCTTCTTCTTGCCGGGCAGGATGCTTAACAGATCTACCACGAACATCGTGTCCCAAATCCATTGGCCCTTATAGTACGGTCCGCCGGGGACGATCCAGGTGTTTTTCAATGGCGGTGTCGGGGGCATGATCTTTTCGAGAACGCACTTCTGCATCACGCGCTCCGTCAGTGCTAGCACCTCGGGGCTTTTGGCCTCGAAGAGCGATCCCATATCGAGCGACGCAGGTTCAAACGCGCCGACGAAATCGCTTAGCGCGCTCACCAGCGCCACTCCGCCGGCCGTTTTTAGGAATTTGCGTCGTTTCATAGGATATCTCCTGGAAGTAGTTTTTTGAGCAGTTCAGTGTTTATCTCTGCCTTGGGGGCAAATTTCCATGAACTGGTATACTGTAACAGGCTGTGCAATAGCTGGCGAGCCTCGGGTTTGTCCTGATTACCGAGCAGATCGATTGCACAGATCAACATCTTGCCTTTGCCGACCTTCGTTTCAACGATCAGGCCCAGCTTGTGATTGCGTACAAAGTTATCGATCACCTGAACCGTTGGGCGATAATTGTCCGGTGTGTCGTCCAAAATGAGCGGCCGCGAGTTTTTCACCAGGTGCCACCACTGCCAGTTGCTGTGGAATTCCGTGGGGAAATGTGCCAGGGCCGGCGCATCCGGGTCACAGAGAATGCCCAATGTCCCCGGAGGAACTTCGGCGCCTCGCCGTTTAGCCGCTTGGGCAAACATCGGGGACCAGAAATCGGTCTGGAAGCCGCTCTTGACGCTGTGGGGCAGCTGATCCTGCTTTGGAAGCAGCAGAACCTTGCCGCCGGATGTCAGATGTTTTTTAGTTGCCGCATTCGCAAAACTGTCGGTGACCATCACGCCATTTGGCACGCTGGTGTCAACCTTTGGTGGATAGACCCAGATGTTGTAATCGTTGCGATACTTTGTCCCCTCAATGGCCAGCGTGATCTTCAGCTTCTGCGGCGCGGCGATATCGCTCAGCGACAGCGAAAACATGTCAACCTCAAAGACCTTTCCCTGCTCGATGGTTACCGGATCGAAGGTACCGGCCGCAAGCTTCCGCCCGTCGCTGCCGGTGATGGTCCACGTTACCCGGGCATCGGGTAGATCGACCGGGCCGTAGTGGGCGACCTGTATCCTACCCATAAACGTTTCATCCGTCGTCCAGGTGTACTTCTTCATCCGCAATAACGGTACCGTTTCACAACAAAACTTGCGCCATACCATGGGTGTGATCAGGCCCTTGGATTCCATGAACACGTTCAGCATGCCGACCAGCGCCGTGCCCTGGCCAGGGAAATCTTGCAGATCGAGTAACTGGAATCCGGCCATGCCGGGCGTCCTCAAGGCAGTCTCGATATCTTCGCGGTAACAAATGGCCGAAAGTGCCCCCGAGGCGCGCACAAAATCATGGGCCTGGTCGAGCATCCCAGCTTCCCTGAGGCGCTCGCGAAAGGCCTCCAGGTTCCTCGCCCGGAGCACGCCTGTGTATTTGGAGATCTCCCGGTAATCCGGGTAGACCTGGAAACTCCCGATCTCGTGGCCGATCATCGGAACCCCAATGCCACTGATCGACTCGCTGAAATCAACCATCGTCGAGGGGGAACGATGCTCGATGTGCGCGTTTGGAAAATCGAGCGTCGAGAATGACCCGCGCAGGGGAAGCGTCTTGCTTGTCTTGACGGTAACCCAGAAATCGTCGCCCTCGGCCAGACTTGGATTCCAGTGTACGTTGTTGGTCCCCTGGGCATAGAGATGACGCGGGTCGATTTCCTTGAAGTGGGAGACCAAATCGAACATACCCTGGTTGCGTCCCAGCTCGTTGCCGAGGGTAAACATGACCAGCGACGGGTGATTACCGAAGGTCTTGAAGATCAGTTCCCCCTCGCGTTTGGCGTACTCATAGAGCGACTTCTTTCTCAGAGTGCTTTCCACGTCGAGCCGGTCGATGTTGTGTCTTGCCGCTTCCTTATTTTCGGGGGCCCGAAAACCGCTGCGTTTGTTAGGGATCTCAGCCTGGAAGTACACACCCAGTTCGTCGGCCGCCTGGAACGCCGCTTCCGGCGGACACCATGAATGGAAGCGGTAGTGGTTGATGCCATAAGACCTGGCGATGGACAAAACGCACAACCAACCGGCCTTGTCCATGGGTGGATAACCGGTCAGGGGGAAGAGACAGCAATCGTTTTTGCCCCGCAGGAAGACCGGGCGACCATTGATGGTGAGACGATTCCGCTTATTCGTGAAATCTCGCATGCCGAAGTTGACGGACCGCTGATGGTGATACAGCTCTTCACCGGCCGTTGTTTCGAGGCTGAGATTCAAGCGGAGCATGGCCGGCTGAAATTCATCCCAGAGCGGTACATCGTCGCCTGGTTTATAGGTGAACTCGACAACATTCTCCCGCTTATCGGCCTTGACCTTGATCGATTGCGTCGTGAAGGTCGACGGTTTGCCGGTATTGTAGCTTTTGCACCCCACCGTGATCTGTCCCAATGCCACTTTGCTCGTTATGTTACCAACTACCACGCGAACACGGGCCTTCCTTTCCTTTGCGTTCGGATAGACCTGTATATCTTCCAGCCAGACCGGAGCAGTAGCACGGAGTTCCATCTTGCCGATGATGCCGTTCCAGTTGGTCTGCGTCCGTTCGTCGACCGCATGGGACGGGCCAACCGGCGGGAGCCTGGCGTTATCGACCAGTACGGTGATCGTATGTTCGCCCGGCGTCATCGCCGCGGTCACGTCGAAAACCTGGGGAGCACTGAGCGTATCCTCCCCGCCGCAAAACGTCCGGTCGACCCACACTCGAGTGTGTTTGGATCGCTCCAGGAACAGCGTGATTCGCTTGCCATCCCAGGCATCGGGAATTGTCACCCGGCGCTGGTACCACGCCGGCCCTTTCCAATACCAGACACGGGAGAGCCTATCAATGCATTGTTCGTCCTTTTTGATACCTTTGTGATTCTCGTCGGTCGTACCGGGCAGTTGGACGGTGTCGTCAAACTCCAGATTGAACCATTTGTCAGCAACGCCAATGTCCTCGGCGTCGAGACGGAATTTCCAGGTCCCGTTCAATGGAAGTGCAGTTAAAACACTCTCCGCGCGAACGGAACAGGTCGCTAGAATAGCGAAACACAATATACTCCTAATGCTTCTTTTCATTCTTCAATGTCTTAATTGCGTATGCACATTCATCTTTTCAGCCAGGCGGGAATCTTCATTGCGGAAGATCGGGAGCTGCATTTGGATCCCACAGCTTTCCGATTTCCGCCAATGTCTCAATACTTGATTCTATGATATCGCCATTCCTGTCAGGACCGACATTGAGCAGAAAGTTCGAATTCCTGCTATGTGCCGTGTTCATCAGACCGATTATTTGCTTGGCCGGCTTGGAGCGAAATCCTTCGTTCCAGAACCATTTCTGTTCAAGGCACCAGCACGTCTCGCCCGGCGCCGTATTGGTCTGCGGGAATGGTCTCATCTCTTTGACGGCAATATCCACATAAGGCGTTCCTTTCTTGGCCCAACTCCACCAATTCGCGCTGGCCAGAACACCCGAAGGCATACCTCTAAAGAAGGCCAGGGCCTCATCGGCCGCCATGATCTCGGGATCGAGACCGTCGTTCCATATGTAAAACACATCCGGATACTTCGTCACAAGTTCCACGATCTGCGCCTTCTGAAATTCGATTTGCTGTTCGAGTGTATGCGTCGCAGGATCACATTCGGGCGGCAACACCTTGAATTTCCCCTTGTTCTTCCCTGTGTCAAAACCCGGGTGACGCCAGCAATAGTAAAGCCCCACCTTCAATCCCCTGCTCTTGAATGATTTGATGAACTGTGCTACGAGGTCCTTCTGGTATGGACAATCAGGGTGCATAACATCATATGTCGTATACTTGCTGTCCCAAAGGCAAAAGCCCGCGACATGTTTTGCCGTGAGTACGCCATATTTCATGCCGCCAGATACCGCAGCATCTGCCCACGCATCAGTGTTAACAGTATCAACGCCTGGATTGAAAGTGGAAGGATCAGGGTATCCCGAGACCCATTGAACACCCTTATATGTTGCCATATTAAAATGGATGAACATGCCGAATTTCAGTTTCAGGAAGTCGTCCTGTAATTCAGTCTCTTCCTTGCTGAGAGCCTGTTTCTTCGGTTTCGTTAGCAACTGGACCATCCCCCGGCCGAGGGCGTCACCCACCAACATATAGGTTTCGGCATTATGGTTATAGTGATAACCCGCACCGCTTGGGGAGACTGACTTGTCTCTCCAGAAATCCCGTGCTTCAACGGTTTTTACGTTACCGACAAACTCCGGGTACTTGCCTTTGTCACCGCTCACGGCAAGCTGGGCATTGGCGACCGTCAGGCCGGGGCCTTTCAAGTCCCATCCGCCAAACGCAATGGTGGCCAGCACGAACTTTGCATCGGGTGCGTTGAAGTCCTTACGAAGGGTCTTGATCAAGTGCACGAGATTCTGCTCGTAGCGACTTGCATGAGCGGGGTTCTGATCCTTATGGCCCTGCCACCAGACAAACCCGGCCACCTCGTAACTCTTTGCGCCGGGATAATACTTGCCAATGTCTGCCAGGACCTTCTTGGCGTTGGCGATATCATCGTCATACTGCTTGCCGGCATACCAGTTCACCTTTAACGCGTCAATTTCACTAAGAGAGGCATTTTCAGGCCATTTAAGAGTAGAGTTTCCGTACTCGGCATAGGTGAAGCCGTCATATGTAAATCTCTCGCTCCCCGGCGGAAGTAGGTCCCACCCGAGACTTCTGTTGCCGATACAGGATTTTAGCACCAGTACCGGTTCGTCGAGCACATGACCCATGATGTGGCCAAACTGCAGCTCAGGCCCCACGTTGCCTTTGACGGTGAGCCACTCATTGCGCAGTGTAGCCATCTGTTCTCTTCTGTGCATGACCTGCACGTATCTGACGTCTTTTCGTTCTGTCCAGTTACCCTCATCGTCAACGAGATGTGCATACTTGCCTTTTTTCTTGGTCAGGTATTCCAGCGTGCCGTTCTTTTCTTCCGGCCCGACCTTGCCAAAGCCGAGCATGTTGGATTGACCCATCAGGATGAACACCTTAACCGGCTTGTCGATTGCCGCCGGTTTGTCATCCGGTTCCGGCAATTGTTGCTTCGGATCAGTATTGTTCTTCTCGGCAGCCGATATGCTGGCGGCGACCATTATCATTGCTGCCATAAGGCACAATATAAAAAATATCTTCTTCCTGTTCATAGCTTTGTTTCCTTTCGTTAATATAGCATTGACTTCAAACTGCACTCGGAAACCTCATCTAAACAGTAAGCGGGCGGCCATGGCCTATCACTGGCTTTCGGCACGATCCAGCAGCGGGATCTTCGCCTCTTCCATCCACAAGGTAAGATGCCCGCGCGGAGGGATGATCCCCCGTGGATTGTTGTATCTCAGGAAGCTGCTCGCTGCGAAGGTCACCTTGCCGCCCTTAAATTCGTCACGGAAGTCGTTGTAGATGAAACCACCGCGTGGCTGTCCGCCCTGTCGCTTGCCGACACCGGCGGAAGACTGGGCCAGCAGTTTGCCGTTGACGTAGATCGAATAACCCTCGCCTGCATTGACGTGGGCGCTACCCCCTACCACGATTCGGTAGCGGTGGCCCTCTTTGAGCGGCGGGATTTCAAAGGTGCCGCGTACCAGAATAACTTCATTTTCCCACAGGGTCTTCGGGGTCTCGCTGCACAGACAAAACGGGGCATTGCAGTGATCCGACAACGGCGTCAGCTTGCCATCCAACTGACCAAAGGGCAGCAGCCCGCTCTTCCAGCCTGCCTTTTTGGCATCGAAGTCGGGCGTGAACCAGTTCTCCATCCCTTCGGGATAGGTCACTTTGCGGAAACGCCCCCCTTTCTCCTTAGGCTTTGTCTCTTTCGGGTCAAAGCTGAAGTAATCCCACTTCATGTTCCTTATATCCACTCCAAATACGTGCCAGTCATAGTCATGCACCCCGGCCGCGAGATAGAGTCCCGTCAGTCCGAACATCGCGCCCCGCAGGAACTGTGAGACTCGCGCCGGCTTCTCCCCGCTGGCCTCACTCAACAGTGCCGCGTTGTACCTGGGGTTGGCGATATAGCCCGGTGCCATACCATCCATAATAATCGGGGCCAGCGCCGCTTTCATCGCCGCCTCGTCCTGCTTTGCCGGTTCGGGACTGGCCTGCTGTGCAGCGGGTTTAGGTCTGGCAGCTTGCGGAAGAGCTTCTGTTTTTCCGCCGAGGAGCTTGACCATCGCCCGGCCGAGGGCATCGCCCACCAGTAAATACGTCTCTGCATTGCGATTGTAGTGATAGCCCTGCTCAACCGGAGACTCATCGACCTCCCGCCAGAAGTTGCGGGTGTCAACGGAGGCCACGGTGCCGGCAAATTCCGGATGCTTCTTCGGATCGCCGACAGCCATCTGGGCCTTCAGGATCCTCAGGTAATTATCGCCCATATTGTAGCCGCCGAAACCAACCGTAGCCACGACGACCGGCATCTTGGGCGCCTTGAATTCCTTGCGCACATCGTTGATCAGGTTGGCCAGGTTCTGCTCGTACTCAGCAATCAACTCCGGTGAGCCGCCATCCTTGTGGCCCTGCCACCACGCAAATCCGGCGATCTCGTAACCCTGGCCCTTGTAGCCCGGCACAATCTCATCGATCTGATCCAGCGTCTTGCGGACGCCTTCGACCATCAGACGATATTCCAGCGACTCCCACTTGCTGTCCGGGTCGTTCCGGCCACTCGACGGCGGGCGGAAATCATAACCCAGGGCGCGATTGCCCTGGGCCGTCTTAATGACGAGAACCTGTTCGTCATGGTAGTACCCCATGATGTGACCGAACTGCAGTTCCGGTCCGATGGTTCTGCCGGCCACACCCACGGTCAAGGGGCCGCCCTTGAAGCCGAGCCTGGCCTCCTGGAAATAGACGTCGTTCCGCACCGTCCACTCGCCCTTCTCGTCTATCAGGTGCGGGAACTTCTTGTCACGCCTGGTCACAATTTCCAGATCGCCTTTGCCAAGCAGATCCACATGGCTCATCCAGAACGCCGTCGATCCGTCCTTGAAGTAGGTAATTTTGACGGCATAGCGCTTCCCGGCTTCGAGCACGACCTTCTGTCTTACAGCATGCTCGCCCACATTCTTGCGGTAGACTTCCTGTCCATCCAGTTCCATGACGTTGTATGAACTCTCGCCATAGCCCGCGGTCACGCTGTAAGTGCCGAATTCGGGGACGTCCACGTACCCTCGCACGATATGGGTATGCGGACCCGAAATGGACGGAAGCGCTCCCTGCACAACTCCAAGCGCAACCGTCACCATCTTCGCCGGCTTTGCCTTGTCATAGTCCGTGGCCGGGTCGTAGGCACCTTTATAGATTAAAACCGTCGCCCCTTTGTCTGCTTTCGGATCGGTCGACACATAGAAGCCGTGGGGACTGATCTTGTAGTTCCCCACCGGGTAGATATACATGGGGCCCTTGGGCGCGGCAGGATCGGCGGTCAGGTAAATCCCGGTATAGCGGCATCTGGCACCGCTGATATTACCCATCCCCACCATGTTGGATTGACCTGCCAGGATATACACTTTGACCGGCTTGGTGGTGTCAGGTGATTTCCCATCCGGATCCGGTAACTGAGGTGGGAGTTTATTAGCAGCGGCGGGAAGGAGCAGGATTGCCATCGCCACAGCGGTGAGGATCAATACTGTTGTGATTGAGTTTCTTGTAGCCATGATCTACTCCTGTTCTTGCGAGTTCCTCAGGCCCATACTCCCAAAGTCACATTCTGTAGCATGAGCACTTCATTCACATTGCTCGGTCAAAGTCTTATAATGAGCCTTGACCAAATAGCTCAATTTGCTTATCTGCTCAATATAGCCTTTCGCCCGTACAGACGATTCAAGGCCTGCCATTAGGTGAGCCCTGCACGAAACATATGTTAACATGTCTGTAATCAGACGGCAAACCTCGTTTTCATGGCTTGTATGGTACCGCTGTTTTTCAGACTATCCAGCAAGATCAAAACAGGAGTAGGCGAGGACCGTTTGGCGAGACACTATGATCTGTTTTTGACCACGGCTGAATTCACCGGTGCGAAGATTTTACTGGGATCTGAAGCGCCAAGAGATACAGAGCCACACAACCGGACAGGGACAAGCTTCTGATAGGCTAGATGTTGAGGCTGTCATTGAAGCATCAAAGGTATGGCTATCGTAGGATATCCACAGCGATAACTGTCTTGAATTTGTATCGCAGACCGTGAAGAAGTGGCCGGAGAAATCAGGGGTGGAAACCCTACACATAACTCCCGTCAACCCGTGGGAGAATAGCTAGTTCGCGTCATTCAACAACAGGCTCGGAGATGAGTTGCTCAACAGATCGTTGTTCCTGAGTATTGACGAGATGAGATATGTTGCAGATCATTGGCGAATGGATTATAATCATTATCGACCGCATAGCAGCCTGAACTATATGGCCCCGGCCGCATTTGCGGCGATCTGTCTTGAGCAAGGCTCCGGTTTATAGACAACAAGACTGAGTGTCAAATACTCTAATGGAGGTTGGTACAGAAAACGGGGGCACCTCACGTACAGTTCACACGATCAAGGTGGTGGGGACTGCAAAAGAAAGGAAGTAATTGAATGAGAACGAGTATACCTTCTTCATATTTCTTATTAATCGGCATCGTCGGTATCATCGCCGTCCCTGATATTCTTGCTCAGACTTCTCAGGAACTGATTCTAAAAGAAGCGGAGTCACGACTGCGTTCTATCTACGAGCGGGAGGAGTTCCGCGCCAAGAGATTTCGTGCAGACTGGCTCGACGATAGTTCAGGCTACACTGTTCTGGAGTCGGTTCCGGGGGAGGACGAAAAGGTGCTGGCACGTTACGATGCCGCCAGTGGTAAACGCACGGTGCTGGACTCACCTAAGAGGACGAAGGCCAGCAGGTCTGACAAAATATCCCCGGACGGCCAGAGCGTTCTCTACTCCGAACAGGGGAATCTGTACGTGCGCGATCTGAGCAGTGACAGGAAGATTCCCCTCACGAAGAATGCAGCCGACAGCTCGGTTTCGAACAGTCGGGCAGTCTGGAGCCCTGATGGAAAATGGATCGCCTTCGTGCAATCGGACGCCTCCGCAGTGAAACTAAGGTCGGTTCTTGTTCCGGGCGACCCAACATATCCGAAAGTAAAGGCAGTCCGATTTGCTAGGGTGGGCGGGACCATAGAGATGCTTCGTGTCGGTATTGTCGACAACCGAGGAAGCCAGACACGCTGGCTCTCTATTGCCATACCGGAAGAAGGTTTCTATCTGGGACAGGTCGACTGGGCTGGAAATTCGGATGAGCTGCTGGTGGAAAAGCTGAGCCGATTCCGAGATGAGCGCGAGTTTCTCATTGCCGAAGTCGGCACGGGTGCAATCAGACGCATCTTCCACGAATCCGATCCGGCATGGGTCATCGCCAGTTACGGCAAGAATGCCGGGCTGACGTGGATTCGCGACGGCCAGGCATTCATTGTTCTGAGCGAAAAAGACGGTTGGCGGCACGCCTATGTCTACTCGCGCGACGGCAATGAACTTGATCTTTTGACACACGTTCAGTACGACATTATCGAACGCGGTGTGGTGGACGAGACGGGAGGTTGGTTTTACTACTACGCGTCACCTGACAATGCCACTCAGAAGTATCTCTATCGTGTACGTCTGGATGGTACCGGAAAGCCCAAACGAGTTACCCCCATGGGCCAACCCGGCACCCATGACTACGACTTCTCCCCTGATGCCAAATGGGCGTTCCATACTTACTCGACTTTCGACACTCCCCCCGTCACTGAACTTGTACAACTGCCCGAGCACCGGGTCGTACGCGTACTCGAAGACAATAAAGACCTACGCCAAAAAATGGATTCGCTCATCTCTCAGCCAACAGAGTTCTTTCAACTCGAAATTGGCGGTGGCGTTGTTATGGACGCGTGGATGATCAAGCCCCGCGACTTCGAACCTTCGCGAAAATATC
>JBARPZ010000372.1:0-1681 GCA_049643445.1 Sedimentisphaerales bacterium | reverse complement strand
CTGGAACTCCGCTGCTCTCTCTGTTTCGCTTTTGTACTCTGCCATTTGTTTCTCCTTTAATTATATTGTATTTATTCAGATCTGGTTGCCCAATTATCATAATTTCGATTTCTCTCTTTACGATCCTCTTCAGCGTCATAATATTCTTCCTGACACTGCCCCCTATGGCATACAGGAATGTTTGTGTTTCCTAAACGCTCTATATCATTAGCCTCTCCGTCACAATAATAGCATCTCATTTCATTTCTCCTTTTTTTATGCCGACCTTGTGACCGGCGTTTCATCCTCAAAGATCCTGCAACCCGGGATAAACCTTACTCCCATATTTACAGCCTGGTTCAATAGCTTCTGCGATGGGAGGCATAGTCTATGCCCTTTATTGTCATGATGTAGGAACATTGGGACCTTATCCGAATCCACTATCTCACATTTCCACTTTTTACGAGAGTAAACAGACGCGCCACTGTCTCCCCTTAAAACCGATACCGGCTTTGGTGCTTTAATTGGGGCGACTTGCGGTGCCTCAATTCCGATCTCTTTAGCCTGCTCATTCAGGCTTTCTTGTAATTTCTTTGACGCTTCATCAATCAATTTCTGCTGTTTTGCCGCTTCTATTTCCTCCTGCTTCTTGAATTGCAATATCTTTTGATTAACGATGGACTTTGCCTTGTCGGCTGCATCCGTGATCCGCTTCTTTGGGCCATTGATAGCGGCGATCACTCGCTTGTACGGCTCAAGAAAATCCACGCACTTTTTTGCAACCTGTTTTCCCAAATTTTGCAGTTTCCCACTGATGTTTACGGCCTCCATATTCTGTGCTTTCGTTTTGATCTCAAGTGCATTTGCCTCATTAACCAGCTCCGTACACTTGGTTTCTATAGCCGTCAAATCAGCTATGACCGCCCTGGTGTCGAATTGCTTCGCCATGGTTGTCCCTGTATGCCTGATCACTTCTTTTGCCCCCACGGCCTCCCTGGTGGCCTCCTGGACCAACATTTCCTCAAAGTCTAACCTCGCGTCTGGCATTTTGCTATCATCCTTTTCTATTTTGTAAATTCAAACCGTTATCGGACCAGCTTGTCTCATTGATTTTCCTTTTTAATCAGCTGGCAGTAGCAGTTCCGCCACTCATTACTGAGCCAGGATTCGAACCTGCATGGCAGTCTCACAAGTTGTCATCTTGCTTTTTACGCTTGCGAGGCGTAGAGACCTTATTACCGCTAAGTCATAAGTGCCTTTTTCAAAGTTTACTCGTCGCCACTTTCGACTAATTAAAGTAGCCGTACAACCTTGGCGTCTACCAATTCCGCCACTGCCAGCATATTAAATTCAAGACCTCCCCTACTTGCTAACAGCGGGCCGGGGAGGTAAGGCGCTCATGTAAAGGAGGTAAGTTCTTTCTCAATTAAATAACTATAATCATGTGATGAATCGCCCAAACATGATGCGTCTGCCGATTGATGGCAATTTATCATCCTATTCCATTCGTCTGGCCCAATCGCTAACCGCTCTGCAATCAGACCTGTGGCTCCATGCCAATACCCACGACATTCGTGCCGGGTTATCAGCCAATACGACCTCCATATTTCAGGTGATACAGTCACGTGTTGTAACCGCTGAAAATGAGCATCCCATACGAGCTGATCTAATATCGTGCGTGTGGTTATGATCTTCTCCATTA
>JBARPZ010000371.1:0-2672 GCA_049643445.1 Sedimentisphaerales bacterium | reverse complement strand
ACCTCAACCTGGTGTTTGGCAATCAAAGGCCGGGCGATACTTGTTCCGAGCAGATATTGCTTTTCGTATACGGCACCCGATTTTAGCATCGGCAAGAGGTAATCTTCGACGAATTCACCACGCAGGTCTTTTATGACACACTTGACCGCCCCGCTCGCCAGCGCTTTTCGTTTAATACCAGACAGCTCATCGCCCTGACCAAGCTCGGCTGCAAATGCAATCACCTCGTAGCCGTAGGTCTCCTTCAGCCACGGCAGGATTACACTGGTATCCAGCCCGCCACTATACGCCAACACAACTTTTTCGGCCTTTGCCATTTCTTAACCTCGAAAAGATTCTGTCACAAGGCCGGATTATACAAAAGATTTGGCACGAGAACAACGAAAAGTGAAGGAAAAGGGGGAGAATTTAATCACAGAGCAACAATTATATTGGGCTGTGGCCGGATCAGTCCTTCATTTTCCAAATTGCCCAAACATCACACTTGGCGTGATGCTCCTCGGAATAGTGCTTTTTTAACAGCTGCTGAATTTCGCGGGCTCTTTCGAAAGAAGAAATTAAACCCACTTCGGAGAGTTCTTCATTTTCAAAAGCTTTTTCAAATCCACCACAATTTGTAAGTGCACTTGTTCCTCCATTTACCTCTACAAGGTCATAACCAATAAATTCGAAACGCTTATCTTGATAACAATCTTTACAATCGACCTTTGGTTCCCTAATTGTTGCGAGGATATTTATGTTTGAATAATCAGCCACCTTCTGAAGGAGGTAATCCAGATCTCGGAAAAAAAAACATACATAATCTTCAGCAACATTATGCTGCCAATCTTCATCGGACAATTCTTTAATGACCTCTGGGCATAGCACATCATCGAAAGAAACGACTTCCTTGAGTTGATTAAGCTCGGAAAGTTCAACATATCTCTGCCAAGATTCACCAGATTCCGGACCAAATTTTTCTATAGCTATGAACCATGGTTTGGCCATTTGAGATACCCTTTATAATTCCACTTTTTGATTTCAAAAAATATGTATTTCAAAGCTATGTTACTTAAGCTTTTCAACAACAGTTTTTCGCATGAGTTCGGCGTTGCCCTCTGTGTCTGTGAAGAGTTTGAATTGAGCCAGGCCCTGGTTGACGAACATCGAAATGCCATCAACTGTTTTTGCGCCGGCCTCTTTAGCCTGCTTTAAGAGCAAAGTCTCGGCTGGATTATAAACAGTATCAAAGACAACCATATCTTGTTTCAAGCATTCCTGCGGGAAAGGTGTTGCATCAATATTCGGATGCATTCCGATGCTGGTACAATTTATGAGCAATTTGGTTTCGACATTCGGCAATTCATCCAGAGGTGCAAAATCACAGTTAAACTCAACTGCAAGTCTCTCAGCTTTCTTAACAGTTCGGTTGTAAATCTTGATTTTAGCACCAACATCACTTAGGCCGGCCACTATCGCCCTTGCGACACCGCCTGCGCCTATGACTGCAATGGGTAAGTCCTTCAAATCGGCTCGTGTTATACCCATTGTCGATGTAATCGCATCTAAAGCAGCGGCGTAATCGGTATTGTAAGCGGACAGTTTGCCATCCGTTCCAATGATAAGAGTATTGACCGCACCTATTTTATCGGCCAATGGCTCAATAAAACCATTCTTTGCTTTGACGAAACTCAGGGCGTTTTGTTTATGCGGGATTGTTACGCTAAAACCTTTGAAATTCAGCCATTCTCTCGAAAGGATGCTGTTTAAGAATTTGTCAAATCCCTCTCGGCCGCCTTCTACCAGCAGTGGTAAATACAATTTATTCATATCCTCATCAGCAAAGCAGGCATTATGGATTACAGGACTGAGGGAATGACCAACAGGGTCGGCAATTACGCCGAAGAGTTCTGTTTCAGCGTCTATAGAGTCATAGCGATATAATCCCTTGATTTGCTCGATAGTCAACTGGCCGGGTGCGGTGGCAGCTTCGGCGTTAATACTTGCGAAGGTAACAAAGCTGCCCAGCTTCTTTGCGATGATTCTGCTGACAAGGCCGGCTGCGCCCATGCAAAAAACTATCGAATCGCCGCTTGTGTTATGCAGTAAATCGAACGCATCAAAGCAGCCGTTGATATTATTCGCGGTGTAAACCAGCTTTGGGATAGCAGTGGGACATGCTGTCAGGATATCGTGATAAAGCCGTTCAATGTCCTCAAATCGGGATTCAAAGTCATGAGCGGACAAAATCAACCGCGTATTCGAGTTGTCAGCCAAAACCGGTTTTAACATTTCCTCCACTGCCGCCGAGAGAAAATTCTCGTACTCACAATCGATAAAATCGCAGCCGTCCCTGACAGCTTCCGCGAGAATTTCAATTCTCAATTGTTCTGAATAAGGCTCCACCCCGCCCTGCTTCTGGTCACGACAGGTCACAATCAAAGGCAACGTTTGCTTAGCGGCGTTTCCGGCCTCGGCAATCAGCTTTTTGACCAAATCTACGGTGAGGTTTTCGAGATAGTCGGTTCGCAGCTCGAGGATTTCGGCACCTGCTGCCAGGGCCGCTTTGATTTGCTGCCTTGCCTGGTCTAAATCCTTCGCTGCTATGGGAACGGCTAAATATGTCATTTTTTCTCGTACCTCGTGATTCGCAGCCCGTATCTCGTTTTCTGCGAGATATAACAAACAGGCAG
>JBARPZ010000370.1:0-2145 GCA_049643445.1 Sedimentisphaerales bacterium | reverse complement strand
TCCCCCATTGGTGACACATGGGCCACATCCTTCTTCGACGACTCGCTCTGGCCCAGTTACACAGGCGGAGTCGGCTACGAAAGGAATCCTGGTGATACCGTCAACTATGTCGGCCTCTTCAATGTTGATGTCAACGATGCAATGTACAACCACAATGGTACTTGTTACATTCGCATACCGTTCAACGTCAGCAGCACTGACTTAGCCGACTTGACACTTAGAATGAGGTACGATGACGGATTTATCGCCTATATCAACGGCGTCGAAGTGAAAAGACGCAATTTCACAGGAACACCGCAGTGGGATTCGGATGCAAATGAGATGAATGCTGACGTTGATGCTGTTAGTTTCGAGGATTTCGACATCTCCGGTCATATCAGCACACTGAATCCCGGCAACAACATCCTTGCAATCCAGGCTTTGAATTACGGCATAACCAGCAGCGATTTTCTTATTTCCGTTGAGTTAGTCGGCAGTCAAGTCAGCCAAGGCGATGTGTCGCCCGGCGCTACTCAATATACCGTACCGGTAACGTTGAACAAGAGCACTCACGTCAAAGCGCGTAATTTGGGCACCGGCGCCTGGAGCGCACTTCACGAGGCTGTATTTGCCATCGGCCCGGTCGCAGATTACCTGCGTATCACCGAGATTATGTTCAATCCACGGAATACGGGCAATTCAAATGACCCGAACACCGAATACATTGAACTGAAAAACATCGGACTAACTACATTGAACCTGAACCTGGTAAAATTCACAGAAGGAATCCATTTCACCTTCCCTGATATGGAACTTGACCCCGATGAATGCGTCGTAGTTGTTAGAGACCAGAGTGCATTCGAAGCCAAATACGGCACATCAGTCAAGATGGCAGGCCAGTACATCGGCAACCTGGCCAATGATGGGGAAAGGATTCAATTGGTTGACGCTATCGGCCGGACGATTCTGGACTTTGAGTACGAGGACGGCTGGCGTCCAATCGCCGACGGCGACGGCTTCTCTCTGACTATCATAGAGCCTGGCGACAGCGGCATTTATGGTTCGGAAAAAGGCCTGGTCGCGCACTGGAAGTTCGATGACGACCCCGGCAGCAGCGTTGCGATAGACAGCGCCGGCAGCAATAACGGTACCCTGTATGGAGACAAAATCTGGACAACAGGCCAAGTTGATGGAGCTTTAAGCTTTGACGGTACTGGTGATTATGTTGCTGTCGGTCCCATCGCTCCTTTAGCAGACGACAGCTTAACTGCGCAGGCATGGATACGCGTTGATGAGTTTCCAGGAGATTGGGTTCCTGTACTGATACAGCGAGATTCGAGTTACAATGGTTGTTTTTTCTATGTTAATTATAGTGCGCCTACATTTTATATTTACGAAGGTGGCAGTTATGTTCAGGTGACTTCACCCGAGACAATTAACGCGGACCAATGGTATCATGTTGCAGCAACCAATGACGGCACCAACATGAAGCTGTACGTTGATGGCCAGTTGAAAGATAGTGTTCCCTCAACTGGTTTTACAGGGGTTAGTGACAATGCCTATATTGGCTGTGAACCTATCTCTCCGCTCTATTACACCGGCCTAATCGACGATGTTCGCATCTACGAGCGTGCGGTGAGCGAAAGTGAATTTCAGAATATAGCCGACCCGATGGGACGCTGGAGCCGGCAAAGCTCCTGGCGTGCGAGTGTATACCGCAACGGCTCCCCCGGCGCCGATGACAGCGGTATTCTTCCCAATCCCGGTGCTGTGGTAATTAACGAAGTGATGTCGCATTCAAACGCCGGTCCGGACTGGATAGAACTGTACAACACCACCGACGAAGCGATTAACATCGGCGGCTGGTTCCTCAGTGACAATGACAGAGATGAACCAAACCTGATGAAATACAGGATTGCCAATGGGACGACGATCGATTCGAACAGTTATTTGGTTTTCTATCAGGACACAGATTTCAACAATCCTGGCGACCCTGGCTGTAACGTACCCTTTGCCTTAAGTGAGAATGGTGAGGAGGCGTGCCTGTCCTCACACCTGGATCCGAATGGCTTCTTGACCGGCTACCGCGAGGTGGAGGATTTTGGCGCTTCGCAGACCAACGTATCGTTTGGCCGTTACTACAAGCCCAGCACCGATAATTTCAAC
>JBARPZ010000369.1:0-5907 GCA_049643445.1 Sedimentisphaerales bacterium | reverse complement strand
CCTCGCAGCAGACGTACTTTTCCTGTAATCACATCGGCTGGGCCGGATAAAAAGTTCGGAAATATTGATGATATAAGCAGTCGAAAATGAAAACAAGATACAAACAATCTGGTCGCACATTGGCCGAAATGACGGTCGTCATCGCGGCTATAGTGCTGCTTGGCAGTTTCGGATTGCCGGCTATCCGTACATTTCTTGACTCCTTCGAATCGGGGGCCGGCGCCAGGTCCGTCATAAGCGCAGCTCTGGCCTCAGCCCGTGCCATAGCCGCCAGAGAGCAGAGATACGCCGGCATCAGATTCCAAAAGGCGTATGATCCTGATGGCCCGCTTAAAGCCGCCCAATATATGGTGTTTATCGTGCATGACTTTGACAAAACAGGTCTTGTATCAGGTTTTCGTGCGGTCGAAGGTTTGCAGCCAATAAAACTGCCTGATTCGGTCGGTGTTATAGATCTAAGCTTTATAGGTGCTGACGTTGATATTGATGAACCATTTGAACTTAATAACGCTACTGCTTTTTCGATTATTTTTTCACCGTCCGGCAAGCTGGTAATACATGATGTGCGAGTGAGAAACAGAGATGGGTACCCGGACAGTGCCGGTAATACTAATATAAGTGGCGACGACATTTTTAATAAAAAGGCACAAGTTGGTGCCGGATACGCAATGTTTTACCAAGATGATGATGCACTCTTGGGTTTGGGACAGGAATTAAGTCGAAGGAGCTTTCTCATATATGACAGGCGGGAATTCAAACGGGCCTACGACAGGGGCCAGGCTTATTCGGAATATTTGGTGAAGTTAGTTCCGGATGTGATTTATATTAATTCGTATACTGGAATTATGATAGAAAAGTGAGAATGCCTGCTTATGCGAAAATTGCACAGTTCTAACAATGGTTTTTCTCTTACCGAGGTCTTGCTGGCTATCGGCATAATTTCCGTTGGGATGCTTTTTATAGCCGGCGTATTCCCTGTGGGTATCCATTTTAGTACTATTGCCACCGAGCGAACCATCTCAGCGGTGGTCGCCGATGAGGCCTTTGCAAAAATAAGACTGTATGGCGTTGCTGACTTTAACTCGTGGCCCGTGCCTCCAGTGGTTGCCTGTGTTGATTATAGAGAAGTATCATCTCTTGGGATTAATCCTGTCTATGTCGAATTTGGTTATCCTTCTGATCCTAATGTGGATATTTCCCAGAAACAATATTACTGGTCGGCCCTGTGCAGACAAGTAACCCCTGATCCGAATAACCGTCTTGTACAGGTAACGGTATTTGTGTGCAGGAAAATAGGCGGCGGGACAATGTATCGAGGCTGGGCGGGGAATTGGCCGGTTCCTGTGCCGGTTGGTGTTTCTATGGGGCCCGGTCCTAAAGAGCTTACGATCACCAATCCTCCTGAGAAAACTTTCATTAATGATGGCTATATTATCGTCGGCAACGAATTTGGCCGGATTTATCGTGTGTTAGAGCGTTATGATGTGCCTGATGATCAAATAATTAGCCTTGATCTTGACCAGGTTTGGGGACCGGGCAACATATCTCCGAGTGTAGTTTGGGTGGTTCCTCCGCCTATCGGCGGCGGCAGATGTCCTTTTGTAGCTATATATCAAAGAGTAATCAGATTTTAATCCGAATCGTTGAGCAATGAATTATAAATTACGAAAAAGTCGAGCCTTTACACTCATTGAACTGGTCGTTTCTATTGCGATTCTGGTTATGGTGATTTCTTTTGCAGGCGTGATTTTCAAAGTCAGCATAAAGTCCCATCGCACGGCCATGGCAAACACGGAGATTATGCAAAAGCTGCGGGCCATAACCGACCAGTTGAACAGGGATTTCAAGGGTTTTCGGAAAGATGGGTACTTGATACTGCACTCAGATATGTTGAGCAGAAAAGAGTATGTGAGTTCAGCGGCTCCTGCTGATTTCAGGGTGGACAGAGTTTATTATTTCAGCACGGGTGATTTTCAATCATGGTTTGGTTCGAATATAAGAAGCAATATAACAAAGGTATATTTCGGGCACGATAAGTATTCTTTAGATCCGATCTTGAATAGAGTAGTGAGCAGATGGTCTTTGGCGCGGGATGTTAAAATGATGACTCCCGGATCATCCTTCTTCGTAGATGACACTAACAATCTTAGTTTTGCGGCATTCAAGGCAAATGTGCCGGTTACTGAGACTGATGCCAAGATTTTGCTGATATCCGGGGTTCCAATAGATATTCAAACTGATCCCAATGACGTGAGGGGATTGATGTGCCGGAATGTTGGTGAAATCAAGATTGAGTGGACAGATGGAACAAGAGCGGGGAATGACATGATTCTTTGGTATGGCCTTTTGGTGCCAAGTGGATATCCTGTCGAGGAAGTGGGGCTGGTGCCACCGGATCCACCGTATAGAGCAACCTGGACCCCCGTGACCCCGGAACAATACCGGCCGAGGGCTTTAAAGTTTACCTTTAAGTTATATGATTCGAGGGGAATTTTGAAAGAAGGAAGGCTATTTACCCATATTGTTTATTTCGGTGACTGAAGATGTCAAGGACGAAAAGCACAGATTGGAATTTTATGAAAAGCGCTCTTTCAGCCGGCTCGGCCCTTATTCTGGCCGTTGTTCTGACGAGTATATTAGCTATTGTGGGCATTCTGTTTGTTATGATGGCCCGGGTTGACAAGGTTGCAACATCAGCAATATCGGAGAACAGAGAACTCGATTTGGCAATCGAAACGATTATTGCCAGGATTTCGCAGGAATTGGTCTCGGATATCCCCGGTGTAGCAGGACAGGAATACTACGACTATCCCGATCCTTGCAACGCCTGGCTGGCCAGCCTGGAACCGGAACTCATTGACGGTTCATCAGTCGACCCTAATTTTCATATATATAAGTGGCCACAGATAAGCGATATTACAGGATTTCTGAGGAATAGGCCTTTTCCTTTTGCGACACAGTATGTCAATGTTGATCCTGTGTGGGGGTGGGGCCCATTTAATCAAGACTTTATTCGTGAGTATCCCCCAATCTGGATAGACCCTAATAACGGCCTGTTGGAGAAAGGTTCGTTGAACGATGGCAGATTAGATAATGAATGGAGAGGGCAATTAGCGGATGCGGACGGTGATGGCATCGGCGATTCAAAATGGGTTAAACTTTATGATGTAAGCTCCAGCAAAGGCAAAAGCATTTATGCCGCGGTAAGAGTCGTTGATCCCGGCGGCACATTAAATGTAAACACGGCATATAAGTTTGACCCATGCGCGGTGCCGTTACTGCCTGAATGGATTGACGGCTCAAGTCAAATGCAAATAAACCTGGCCCGGCTGGCAAGACCAGCCGATGATATTAACGAAATTGATATTGCCAGGAGTGGTTCTATTGTCCCGGTTTCAGACTCAGATGACTGGAGAACATTTCAAGATAACGTAATTTGGCGTATGGAGCATCCGGCGATTGGTTATTTGCCATTCGATATATCCGACGAGCTTGAATTGCGCTATCGATATTGTATAACCTCACAAGCTCGAACACGATTGGAGAACGTGTGGGATAACACAATAGGGGATTTCGCTTTTGGTTTTAAAGACGAGCCTTATTCAGGTGGAAATCTTGGCAGACGGTCGGAATGGCAAACGGCGGTTACCGACCCGGCTTTTCCATTCAATTACAGACGCCATTTGCTTACTACTTATAATGTCGACAGGATAATCGATCCGAGGGGCGGCAGGATGGTCAATGTCAACAATGGAAATGTTCCCGCCGGTATCCCGTATGAGAGGTATACACTTTACCCTTTGGATATGAACACCCCCGTCGGTATCCTGTATGACAGGCTGCTGAGTAGTTATGAAAGGTTACTAAGTAGTCTCGGACCAATTATACCGGACCCTAATATCGTGACTCAATATGCGCAACTCGCTGCTAACATGGTCGATTTTAGCGATGATGATGACATCAATAACGATGGAGTGCTGGATTTCAACTGTGTAACGATTCTGGTTGATCCGTATGGCATTGTCCATTATGGTTTTGAGGCCCAGCCATTCATCACTGAAATCGCATGGAAGCTTGACCAACCCGCTGACTTCTACGCGGTTGAACTCTATAATCCGTCCAGTAAAAAAATAATATTGAGAGATAACTTTGTCCTTGAACTTGTCAGCAGGGAAGACCCATGTCAGGTTATTCCTATTATATTTGATGATCCCTGTGATATAATTGACGCAAACAGCTATTTCGTAATTGCCAATAACCTCGGCGCTTTCGCTCTTTATAACACGCTAAATCCATCGAACACTACAAATTTAAAGTTAGACCCGGCACTTGTGTTTTTTGGAACTGGTATACCGCCTGACAAGAGCAAGCCGGTGATAGACCGCAGACCCGACCCTGACAAGAGCAAGCCACCTGTCTACGTTACCAGGGCAGGCAGTTACGACCTATACCTTAAGCGACTGGATGTGCCGATTGTGGGAGGGATATATATTGACCAGCAGCCGATTGATCCTGACGGGGCAGCGCCTACAGCGCCGCGTATAAGGGCTTTTGGACGTGATGTCCGTGATTGGCGTGTTATTTACTATTTAGATTTGGTTGAGTTTACCAACGGCGATGGCAGTCTTGGAAGAGCAAACAATTGCGGTTTTCTTCCTCTTGGTCCTCCATGTATTCTTTCGGGAGCCTTTTCCACGCACGATTTCAGTTTCTTTCTCCCTAATCCTCTCTACCCTCGCGCAAGATTTATCACAGTTGGTGACATTCCACGAATATTAACTTTGGGGCACGGGATCACCCGTAACAGCACTATCGGCCAGCAACTATTGGAAACAGAGTTGCTGCAGGCAAATACCGCAATAGATCAGGAACACAAGGTAAGGCTGGATTTGCGAAATCCCTATCACAGAAACGTTTTTCAATATCTGACGGTCTTTGATCCAACGAGAGATTTCATTGACAATGACAGTGATGGACTGGGGACAGACCTGAATGGTAATGGCTTTTTAGATAGTACAGAAATAGACCTTGACGAGGTTAAAATACCTGGCCGGATTAATATCAATACTGCTCCTTGGCATGTGATAGCACAACTGCCCTGGATGACTAATGAAATAGCTCTGGCGATAGTTGCATATAGAGATAAACTTGGAATCCCGGTTGATTATAGGGACCCACTTCCTCCGGCTCTCCCGACTGGCCGTTATAATGCCATAATTGCAAACTCTCCTCTTAATGATGCTTTTGCAGCCAATTTTGCGCCCTGGACTGTAAGGGAGCAACCCGGCTTCGCGAGTACCGGAGAATTAAACTTTATTATTGCAGGTCTTAACAACTTCAATATCGCGCAATATGCTATTGATGGTTTCGAACTGCCTGGTTTTCCAGACCTGACAACGGATGTCAATAACCCGCCGGGTGATCAAGTTATCGATGACTTCGAAGAACGCGATGTAATCTTTTCACGAATCAGCAATCTTGTTAGTGTTCGCAGCGATGTTTTTACCGCTTACATACTCGTTCGCATCGGTGTTGACGGCCCACAGAAAAGAGTGATTGCCATACTTGATAGAAGCGGCGTTAACAAAACTAATGTTAGAACACCTGATGGCAAAGTAAGAATTGTTGCGCTGCACTACGTTCCCGACCCACGGTAGAACAGCTTTACTGTAACCACAGCCAGAACTTGTGAAGTATAGACAGGTCACGCCCATCCACGATGTTATTGTTATCAGAATCCGCCTTTTTGTTCTTGATGCTTGTTCCTTCCAAGCCCCAGTTGTTGGCCAATATGGCGAAGTCAACCAAATTGACCTCCAGGTCGGCATCTGCATCTGAGGGTACGGGTCGTAATATATCTGAGCTGGTTGCCTCTCCGGTCCCGCCATAGGCCCCTATATTGATTCT
>JBARPZ010000368.1:0-4826 GCA_049643445.1 Sedimentisphaerales bacterium | reverse complement strand
TGGCGTTCAAGGACGAGGAATTTCAGGCCATTGTCCAGTGTGAATTCGGTCATCCGCTGCTCGAATTCGGCCAGGTGCTGGGCGCGGAGCGACGTCGGGGCCAGGATGGCCATTGCAAAAAGCAAGATGGCCGCACCAACCAACACGCTTAGTTTTCGCATTGCATGCTTCATGTTACATACTCCTATGGATTTATCATTCTTCCGCATTTTCGCCTAAAGAGCAGAAAAATACAAGGATTGAAAAACTCCCTGTATTAATTATACATAAAGTATACGGTGGCCTTGCAGTTGGTGTCTACGGTCACGCGGACCCAGTGTGCCGAGAAGCCATCGGGGAATTCGTGGTGCACATATCCCTGGCCTTCAGAAGCAAGCCCAAGAACACCTCTTGACGCCCCGATATTTCCAGCTACATCGAAACTCTTGTACGTCCTCCAGGTGCCATTGCCAAGGAAGTCGACCTCGATAACGAATGTGACGCTCCTATTTTGGTCGTGCGCCAAGTGCACGACCTTTTTGTCGAAGCCGGTCATTAGAAACGGGTCCGAGGGCACACTTGATTTTACGGGTGTCTGCCACCAGGGTCCTCCCCAGCCGGAAGGTTTGCCCATGTTCCAGAGGTCGTCAATGTTGCCGAACCAAAGGCCCGATTGCGGCTGGCCCTGGTCATGGTCAATCTGGTTGCCGGCCATTACGAACAGACCCCGCCAGTAACAGAAGTCGGGAACGATGCGAAGATGTGTGCAGATTGGGCGAATGCCCCAGACCTTTCCTTCATAGGCAAAAGGGGGCAGGTCGTAGAACATGCCGTGAATGTCCATCAGGAGGCGCTCGGTTTGAGCGTGGCGAATCCGCATCCATTCGGTGTTCCATGCGTGGTCCCAGGAATGGCTTGCTTTGGGCAAAAGATAACGCAGCCATTTGCCCTTGGCGAGGACGCGGAGGACGACGCTGGACTTTGTCCAGCCGGTGGCATAAATCGTGTGTCCACCATAGGAGCTACCATGGGGACTACCGTGGACTTCGATAAAAGGATTTCGCTCGATGACGGTCCATTTCTTACCGTCCCACTGGGCCAGGCGACCCGCATCGCGTTGGCCGAGAAACTCTTTTTCATCATAAGTATTGTTGGCGACGACGACACGTCCCTGTGCGGTGTAGGCCGATTTGAAATGGGCCTTGGCATTTTTGATTTCGAGCTCTTTGACGAGATTGTAGAGCAGCTTTGCCTTTAGGGTGTTGACATCGAGCTCCCAGAAGCGGCCTTCCATGCCGAGGACATAGACCTTGTTCTTCGGGTCGGTCAGGTGTTGTATGGTTGCGGTGAGCCGGAATTTTTTCAGGTCTTCTATCGTGCGGACGTTACCATCGGCATCGATGGCGTGAGGCCCTATGAAGGCCTGTTCGGAGGGCCAGTGCGCCATACGATTTGCAAAGGTGCCCGTTACCGAGGCCGGGTGCCTGCGCATCGTCATATCTTCGTTGATCTCGTAAAGGCCGAGTCCTTTGCCCCTGATGTGCGAGACATATCCGATTGCCCAGAGCTTTTCGGCCCACGGAATCAATGCGCCTATGCCGGCCTCGGAGTCACTGCCTACACCTTTGGCAATAACGGTAAGATTTGGAAACACGCCCTTTACCTGGGCAGGCTGTGTTTTGCTACTGACATTCTCTGCGGGCAAACTCTCTTTTGCGCTTACGCTGCAGGGAATCACGCCGCAGACTACAATTAGAACAAGCATGTACAATAATGCGTTCCGCTTCATCGTTATCTCCTTGCGGAAAAATTTTATTAGCGACTCATTTTGCGATAGACGCTTTAATCAGTAGGCCATCGCCAGTCCTTCGACGGGACTCTCGCTGTCTTCATATATCGTGCAATCTGTGCAACGATATCAGGATGTTTGTCGGCGATATTATTTTTCTCTCCGATGTCGGTCTTGAGGTTGTAAAGCTCAATCGGTCCATTTGGCTTTTTAGCGGCGTTGAGGCGAACGCCCTTCCAGTCGCCCATGCGCACAGCCTGCTTCTTGCCCTGCTCGTGAAATTCCCAGTAAAGGAACTTGTGCTTCTTTTGCTTTTTTGACTTACCCAGAAGGGCCGGCACCATCGATATGCCGTCGATATCTTTCGGGGCTTCGAAGCCGGCCAATTCGGCACAGGTGGGCAGAAAGTCCCAGAAGGCGGAGATATGGTCGGTGATCGAACCGGCCTTTATCTTTCCGGGCCAGCGGGCCAGCGTCGGCACGCGAATGCCGCCTTCGTAAAGGGCACGTTTGATGCCGCGCAATGGGCCGTTGCTGTCATTGAAGTCCGGGTTGTTACCGCCCTCACGATGGGGGCCGTTATCACTGGAGAAAAATACAAACGTATTCTCGTCGATGGCAAGCTCTTTGAGTTTGGCAAACAATCTGCCAATGTCACCATCCATCCGGGTAATCATGGCGGCGTGACCCTTTTGTGGCTCGGGCCAGTCCTTGTCCTTATAGATGCCGTGGTCGGGGACCTCCATACCTTCATTGCCGGCTTCGTTATTGGCGTGCGGGATGGTTAAGGCCAGGTACAGGAAAAATGGATTATCTTTGCTTCGCTCAATAAAGGCCAGGGCCTCTTCGGCACATAAGTCGTGTGAATACTCTATTTTCTTCGTCGCGACACCGCCGGGTGGATTCATGGACTTTACTTCGTTTTTGAGCTGGACTTTTTCCTCATTGCGCCACAGATAGGCGGGATAGTAATTGTGCGCGTTTCTCTGGTTAAGATACCCAAACCAGTAATCGAAGCCCTGCCGGTTCGGGATACCCGTGCTGTCGGGCTCGCCCAGGCCCCATTTGCCGACGATGCCGGTTGCGTAGCCGGCTTGTTTCAGCAGCTCGGCAACAGTGACATCCGAAGGACGCAGCGGGACACGGGCGTTGCCTCGGACGAGGCAGTGGCCGGTGTGCAGGCCGGTCATCAGAACGCAGCGTGATGGCGCGCAGACGGTGCTGCCGGAGTAGTGCTGAGTAAGGCGCATTCCCTGCTCAGCCATCCTGTCCAGACTCGGCGTCTTGATTCTTTTCTGCCCAAAGCAGCCCAGGTCACCGTAGCCCAGGTCGTCTGCCAGGATGAAAATTATATTGGGTTTTGTTTCAGACGATGAACCGTCAAGGCGACCGAAAGCGTTTCCACAACCCGGCAGGGCTATAGAGGCCGTTGCCAGGCCGACGGCTTTAAGAAAATCGCGTCGCTTCATAATATCATCCTTTCAATTCAGCTTTTCTATCCTCTTTTATTCTTTCGAGGTCACGCGGCTGTATAGCGCTTTCGGGTTCGGGGAATTGGCCCTTGTCACCGGTGTCCCTGATCCATTTTTCTAAAATCTTCCGCATCTGTTTCAATGTTTTTTGATGTTTTGGCGAGTCCGCAAGGTTGCGTATCTCGTATGGGTCATTTTGGATATCGTAAAGTTCCTCAAGGGGCTTTCGCGGCGCCATAAACAAGGCCTGTACGGGTGTCAGTTTGCCCTCGGAGTGCAGCTTTCTCATCAGAGGCAACATCGGATAGGAGCGCTCTTTATAGCGGTTTATCTGCGTGTAGGGCCTTTCGGGCATAAAGTTGCGGATATACTTGTATCGTTTGGTCCGCACGCAGCGAATACGGTCAGTGGTCTCATCACAGCGGTCGCGGGCGGCGATGATATAGTCGCGCTTCTTTGCGTTGGGACCGAGGAAAACGCGCCCTTCAATGTGCTTCGGCGGCTCAATGCTGGCGATTTTCAGCACCATTGCCGAGATGTCAATCGAACTGACCAGGTCGTCGCAGACCCGGCCTGCCTTGAGCTTGCCCGGCCAGCGAACAATGAGCGGAATATGGATGCCGCCATCGTAACACCACTGTTTGCCTCTGACGTGGCATCGGCCGTGGTCGCCAATGAAAATGACGACAGTATTTTCTGCAAGGCCCTCATCATCCAGACGCTTTAGAATCTTGCCGACGTACCCATCCATCATCTGAATGGAGTCAAGGTACGTAGCCCAATCATCCCGCGAGACTGGGTGGTCGGGGTAATAAGGAGGAAGCTTTACTTTGGCCGGGTCGACCGGGTTCTTTAGCTTTTGGCGCAAATTCTTCCAGTGCCCGCCGCGATGCGTCATGCTGATGGAAAGCTGGGCGAAGAACGGCTGGCCCACCTTACGCTTGTTCCAGTCGCTGCCGTCGAAGGGCTTTTTGAACTTGAAGTTGAAGTCCGTCTTGCCCGAGCCGCGGACGCCCGGCGCCGCGGTCTTGACGTTGGCCGTAAAGTATCCCGCCCGGCGGAAGTACTCGGTTATCGGCTGGACGGGGGCGGGCAAAGTGTACCCATCGTCGCGATGGCTGCGGTGATGATGGATACCGACCGAGGTCTGGTACATCCCCGTAATCATAGCGGAGCGGCTGGCCGAGCAAACCGGCGCAGTGGTAAAGGCATTGGTGTAACGGACGCCCTGACGAGCAAGCTTGTCAAGATTGGGAGTTTCGACCGCCTCGGTGCCATAGCAGCTCAGGTCGGGGCTGATGTCCTCGGAGAGTATCCAGAGAATATTGGTCCTTTCCTTTGCCTGAAAAAAACTTGAAGCACTCACACAGCTCCCCAGCGTCAAAGAGGCCACACTCAGCCCCACACTTTTTAGAAAATCACGCCGATCCATATTAGCTCCTTTAACTAACCTTTATTGTGCCTTTCCGCTTCTTCGCCGGCTTCGCATCGGGATTATACTGAGGATTCTTTTCGGTGGGAACCGGTGCGTTTACTGATTTGCGCCATTCGACAAGCAGCATGTGCAGCTCTTTGGCCTTCTCGGG
>JBARPZ010000367.1:0-14148 GCA_049643445.1 Sedimentisphaerales bacterium | reverse complement strand
GCGAAGCGCCAAAACCCTCCACCTCGCGGTAGCCGGTCAGCATACTACTCGGATCCAGAGGCGAGGACAGGCACGCCTCCTCACCATTCTCACTTAAGGCAAAAGGTATAAGACAACCGGGATCGCCCGGATTGTTGAAATCTGCGTCCTGATAGAAAACCAAATAATCGTTCGCATCGATAGTTGTCCCATCGGCAATCCTGTATTTGGCCAGGTTTGGCTCACTTCTATCATTGTCACTGAGGAACCAGCCGCCGATGTTAATCGCTTCACCGGTTGTGTTGTGCAGCTCAATCCAGTCCGGGCCGGCGTTGGAATGCGACATGACTTCGTTGATTACCACGGCACCGGGGTTGGGGAGAATACCGCTGTCGTCGGCGCCGGGTGAGCCATTTCGGTATACGCTTGCACGCCAGGATTCCTTCTGGTCCCAGTTGTTCGGTTCGCTGTCAGTTGGATCTATTATAGTCAGAGAGAAACCGTCGCCATCGGTGATAGAACGCCAGCCGTCCCCGTACTCAAAATCAAGAATCGTCCGGCCAACAGCATCCCGGAGTTTAATCCTTTCCCCATCATTGGCAAGGCTGCCGGTATACTGGCCTGCAATATTGACTGATGTGCTGTATTTGGCTTCGAATGCACCGATGTCTTTGACAACTACGACATATTCGCCGGGGTCAAGTTCGGTCTCCGGGAAGGTGAAATCGATTCCTTTAGTGAATTCCGCCAGGTTCAGATTAAGTGCGCCCGGTCCGATGTTTTTGAGTTCGACGTATTCGGTGTTTGGGTCGTTTGGATCGCCGGTGTACCTCGGATGGTACATAATCTCGGTGATGCGCAGGTTCTCTGCGACCGGGCCAACGCCGTAAACCGCCTCATTGAGAGCGCTCCACGTATCTCCATCCAGCACGCAGGCCTTAACGTGTGTGCTCTTGTTAAACGTGAGATGCTCGTTATTATACTCGATCGCATAGGGTGAGACGCCACCGGTAGTGGAATTGACATCGCTGGCGACCAGTTCAGCAGAGATAAGGAAGTCGCTGCTGGTGTTGTGTATATTCAGGCCGTGGATTGCCAGTATGTTGTCACCCTGCTGCAGCGAATCGAGGTGGTCAGAGACGGGGATAGTCTCAAATCCGGAGGCCTCATGGTTGACTGTGGCGTTCGAGTTCCAGGCCGGTGTTGCGGTCAAGCTAAAGTTTTTCCGCTCCAGCTCATCGCCGTTGAGGTAGGCAATGAAACCATCATCGTACCGTATATTCAGGGACATGAAGTTGAAGTCGCACGGGTCGCCTTCCAAGGTGAACGGGATGCGGATGTAGCAGGAGTTATTCCCGTTGTACATCTTCGCTTTGACATCGTAGCTGATGTACGGTTCATAACCTGATCCTTCTTCGTATCCGACACCACCGAACTTGCCGGATATGAAAGTGCCGTCGTTCCAGCTCGAATCGTTGAACGGACCATCGCCTTTCCAGTTGTCGTTGACGGAACCTGTGGGCACAAGCACCTTCTTTGTTGCATCCTCAGCCACGAGTGTGGTGCCATAGATTTGTGTGCTCTCCGGCAGGCGCGGGTCGTTACCGTCGGTGGTGTAATAGATGGTACCGGAGCCGTTGGGATTATCCATGGTAAGCTCATCAGTGTTTGATATATTTCCGCCGTGCTGATTAACATCGTTTATCCTGAATACGGGTGCGTGGATGTCAGGGTAAAGTTCGACCCCGCGATACCTATCAAGAACGATGGCACTGATATACGGCCAGTATTCAGTATGGAGCCTGTTTTGCTCAGTCAGAAATTCCACTTCGCGTTTATAGGGGACAGTTCTCTTTGCATCTCCCCATCGAGCGGACTCTGCAACGACTGATTTGTCAACTTCGGCGGCCCGCTTCATCCATCTTTCCTCGACTTTTTCTATCGTGAGGAGGCCGCCGTTGAACATATGCTTATGGACCTGGTCGCTGAACTTTCTCCTGAACATCGGATTTTCGCGAAGCCTGGCATACAAATAACCGGGGCGAAGGGAACGCGCTTCCTCGCCCGGCAGCACCTCGATATGACAGCCACAGCCGGTAATGAATCGTTCGAGAGTATTGTTGTGGTTTTCCTGGTCCCAGACGAAAAACTTGAAGCCTTCGCTCAACGGTCCTCGCCGCCGACCAGACCAGAAATTATGACACGGCCAGTCTTCAGAGCGGGCGAAGTGGTGCAGAATCATATAGTCGATGAGGTTGTCGACGTCGAGAAGTATCGGATAGTTGGGATTGCGAGTGCCATCGGGATTATTGCCCTGAATGAACTGAGCATCTGCATCACCGGCCAGTCCCGCCGCGGCCAGGTCAAACATCTGGTTCCAAATATCAAAAGTGCCGGACTGGAGCTCCTCGTAATCGTGGATCGTATCATAGTCATCTTTGTCCCCACCCAAATAGGATGCCTGAAACGCGCTGTTCGGGCGCTCGCAGAGATTGTATTGGCCCCAGTAGAGACCATTGAGATAAAGGTTGACGAAAATCGAGTTGGCTGAGTGGTGCCCCATTGCCCGCTGGGAATCTTTCATCCACGGGTCGCGTGTGTACTGGGCCTGTATTTTGATGTGACGTATGACCCCATCACGATAGGAGTCGGGGTATGTCCATGAATCACCTGAAGAGCCCCGCAGAACAAGCTGGTCGAACTCTTCGACATCGGAGTCCTGGAAGAGCGGGAAATTGAGCTTTGTTGGTCCGTAAATCCCTCTAAAAACGAGGCGGAATGAATGCTTGAGAGTGCTGCTATGATTCCGGCTTGCGCCGCCGTGCAGATGGACACCGGCATTGATCTGGAAGCCGTCGCGTCCGTCGGGATAAATCAGTTCAATGGAAGCCGGCCGCTCCCACTCGTCACCTGTTGATGTCGAGTAAACATAGATACCATCGTCTGCGCCAAAGAGGTCATCGGTAAGCATGGTAATACATACGCTCGGAATCCAAAGAAGGGCCTCTTCAAAACTGTGACCGGGCAAGGTATTATCGACAACATCAGGGTCAACTTCGTAGTCGGCCGTATAGCCGGCCCAGCTTGTTGGAAAGCCCGGTGGAAATGCCGGCTGGTCAGCCACATCAAACAAAAATATGTATGTATGGGCATCTGCATTTATAGAAAGCCAGCCCGGTCTTACAGCAATGGCACGAACGGTGGTAGTCTGACTCACGTCGATCGGGCCGGTGTAAACAATCCCATGGGTGATTGTAGGGCACGAGCCATCAATTGTGTAACGTATCTCAGCACTGTCCATCGCGGTAGACAATTCCAACTGGAATCCGGTGTCATAGTAACCACGCTCATGGCTGAACCAGACTTCTCCAACCAAACCCATTGCATCAGCAACGTTTAATTCGCCCGGTGTCGCTGTAATGAAGTATTGCGGGACATCAATGCTGCTGGCGGCAACCAGCTCGGGCAGTATCAGGAACTCATCATCAGCCGGGTCGTCATTTAGCCCGTGAATTGCCAGCACATTCCCGCCGATTTGCAGCGTATCCAGGAAGGGCATAAGGTTGATCACCTCGAAGACCGCAGAATCGGCAATCGGACGATTAGAATCAGCTATCGAGTTCCACTCGAGAGAATTCGGAGCGTTTCGGCTGGTAACTTCCTGACCATTGAGGTATGCTACAAATCCATCTTCGTACTTTATCCGTAACATAAAGGTGTCAAATAAATCTCGCTGGCCTTCTTCGAGGTTAAAATCGATACGCATCCACAGCGAGGCATTGACATTTAGCATCTCCTGCTGGATGTCAGTACCCACCCCACCTCCGAAGCCGAGGGCGGTCGGTCCCGTATCCCAGGCTAAGTCATCGAAACCAACATCAGCCCAATCAGTTCCCAGGGCCGCATCGGCGCCGGCGGGCACATGATAGGAAGCGGTCGCACCTGTTGGCACGAGCGTCACCTCATAGTGCGCCAGACCATACGAAACATTAGTCAACTGTTCGGGATATTCCGGTTCATACTCGTATACGATAGTATTGCCATCTGGTGCCACTAACGCCAGGTACTCACCGGGACTGTCGAGATTGAAATTGGTGTGATAGTAATCGTCAGAGTCAAGGTACGGGTAATTAAGCGGGTATAGATCGTACGTCTTCCCCGAGGCAAAGACAATCAGGTACTCACCAGCATAAATCTGGAGATCATCCGGGAATTGCCATCTGGTCAGATCGTCATCATCATCGGTCAGAAACCAGCCATCCAAACTGACGCTTTCGTCCGTCTGATTGTAAATCTCAATCCAATCGGATGACTCGCCGTCTCCGTCCAGCAGCTCTCCCGGATCCAGCGGTAGTTCGCTTGCATTACTTGCCATAAACTCATTGATAGTCAGCTGCTCAAGTATTTGCCGGATATAAGCGCTACTTGTGGTCGTCGTCTGATTATAATTAATCTGTACCATTAGGTTAGCAGGCCTATCCCAACCGACTACCACACTAAACTCAACGGAATAGAAACCAACTAACAGACCGGTCTCTGTATAGTTGCTGTCTCGCCACGCACCATCATCCACACGCCACTGTGCCCCGGCATCTATGGCTTCCTGAGGAAAGATCGTGACCTGTAACGAACCGGTCTGCTGGATATAAGTTCCACTGGTAGTCGTCGTCTGACCATTATTAATCTGTACATTCTCATTAGCAGGTGTATTCCAACCAACCATGGCCTTGTACTCTATCGTATGAGAACCTACCAACAGACCGCTCTCTATATACTCACTGTCTCTCCACGCGCCGCCATCTACACACCATTGTGCTCCAGCAAGAGCAACTTCAAGCGGTAAGATAGTAACCTGCAATGAACCCGTATGCTGGATATAAATTCCGGTAGTAGTGGTCGTCTGACCGTCATTAATCTGGACGGCCCGGCTATTCGGCTCATTCCAGCCGGTGATAGTCTTGTACTCCACGGTGTGAGAGCCTACGATAAGGCCGCCTTCTATATCGTTATTGTCGTGCCAGGCGCCACCGTCAACACACCACTGTGCTCCGGCAGCGGCAGCTTCCGGCGGTAAAATAGTAACCTGCAACGAACCTGTCTTTATAAGCCAATTCGCAGCCAATAAGGCAAAGTCAGCTGAATTTATCCCATTAACGCCATCAAGGTCAGCGCAATCATTGGGGTGGGCCGAGCATCCCGAGGGGTCCAACCACTGCTCGACAAAAATCTTTAGGTCCGGTAAATTGACATCACAATCCCCATTCAGGTCACCGACGGGAAAATCGGCGCTCACCGAGCCAACCAGAGATACAGTTAGCGCGAACGTGAGCAGTGAGATCCGCATAGATATGGACACTCTCGTATCTCCTTCCTCATCAATGCTTTAGGCCACTGAGCGTGGTTTAACTTTCGTAATTTACGAGCCCCAAATCGTAAACATACGAATTCTTCCTATATTAACATATTTTGAGTGGTTTAGTCAATAACTATTATTCTCAACTTTGGGATTTTCTCACAATCTGTGTTGTGGTCGGCCTGCTTTCCTGTAAAAAAAAGGAGGGGAGCAGCCAGAAACAGGTCTTCATCGGCCCGGTTATAAACCTAATGCACCAGTGGAATTAAGCTTCTGACTCTTTACCTCTACGGTAATCCATTCATAAAGAGTTGGTATAACGATTAGAGTCAATAAAGTTGATGATACAAGTCCACCTATTACGACAATAGCCAACGGCCTTTGCACTTCCGAGCCGGTACCGGAAGTTATAACCAATGGCAATAATCCCAAAGCGGTCGTTATTGTGGTCATCAGGACGGGCCTTAACTTCGATGAACAGCCGGCAATCACCACTTCTCGTATTGCCAGACCCTGGGTCCTAAGATACTCAAATCGTGATATCAAAACCAAACCATCCGTTAAAGCTATCCCGAACAAAGCGATAAATCCGATAGAAGACGGGATGCTGAGGTTTTCCCCGAAAAGGGCAAGGGTAAAAACGCCACCCACTAATGCTAACGGTATGTTGAGCATAATCAGAAACACATTCTTGAACGAATTGAACAGGCTGTAGAGCATCACAAGAACCAAAAACAAGGTGATTGGGATAACCATAGCCAGCCTTTTGTTTGCCGCCTGATGTAATTCGAATTGCCCACCCCATGCAAGTCTGTACCCGGGGGAAAAGCTAACACTGTCTGCAACTTTTTTCTGAGCTTCCTGAACAAAGCCGCCTGCATCTCTGCCGCGAACATTGCATTGTACGGAGATATAGCGCTGAGTGTCCTCACGGCTTATCTGTCTGAGGCCGGTAACAGTTTTAATATTCGCCAAATCTTCAAGTGGAACATTGTATCCACTCGGAGTCTGAATCAGCAGGTTTCTTATTGACTCGATGTCCTTGCGATAGGCTTCGGCAAACCTGGTGGTAATGCCGAAGATTTTTTCATCTTCAAAGACTTTGCCGACTTCCTCACCAGCTATAGCATTATGGATTGTATGCTGTATCTGATAATTATTCAGGCCATGGCGTGCTATTTGGCTCCTGTTCATATCAATCTGGAGCTGTGTTTGGCCGGCCACCTGTTCGGTCCGCAGGTCGGCTACTCCTCTAATATGGGAAAGAACGTCCTGTATTTCTGCGGCCTTGGCCTCAAGCATGTCCATGTCATGGCCGAAAAGCTTGGCCACTACAGCAGTGCCGGCCCCACCTACAAGGCCGTCAATTTCATGCTTAATTGGTTGGGAGAAGCTGATAGAGACTCCGGGATAATCACAAATACGATTGTCAATTTGGCCAACCAATTCTTCCTGCGTTTTGGCATTTTTCCATTGTTTTTTAGGTTTCAATGTAACGGTTATGCAGGCATAATTTGTATGATGCACATGGGGACCGACTTCGCCATAACCGATATCGGCGATGACATGCTTTACCTCTGGGAAGCTTAAGATGTCCTGTGCTATCTCTTTTGAAGTGGTACTGATTTCTTTTAGAGATATGTTCGGATTCATGTACGCCAGAACCTGAATAGTGCCCTCCTGAAGAGTAGGTACAAACTCTCTGCCCAATTGGACAAAAAACGAGCCACCAATAACCATCAGGATAATTATTGTGCAGATGACCCCCGAACGGCGGTGGAGGCAATACAACAGTATTGATTTATAACGTTTAAGAATCGCCGGATGAACAGCCCTGACTTTCTTGTCCCGGCCTTTTTCTGTGTGCAGCAGACGATAGAATACAGGAGCAATAATCAGAGCGTAGATTAACGAGCCAACCATCGTCGTTGAAACTGCAAACGCCAGAGGTCTGAACATTTTTCCCTCGACCTCGCCGAGAGTAAAGATGGGAATAAAGACAATAATGATAATAGAAGCAGCAAAGAAAATAGGCTTGTCGACTTCTTTGGCAGCGGAGACAATTATCTCCGTTACCGAGGCTGTATTTATTTTGTCGCCGAGGGCAGATTGAATTTTTTCGACCATTATAATCGTAGCATCAACTATCATGCCGAGCGCAATCGCTATGCCTCCAAAGGAAATCAAATCGCCGGGCATTCCATTGCGATGCATAAAAATAAACGCGAATAGTGTGGAAAAAGGCAGTGAGCACACCACAATAAAAGCGTTACGCAGGTTCCCCAGGAAGGTAAAGGATACAAGACATACCAGAATAAGCCCCAGCGTCAGTGCCCCCCTTACAGTATTTATACTGTTTTTGACAAGAGCGGACTGGTCATAGAAGGTGACTATTTTTACTCCTTCCGGCAGGGTTTCATTGATCTGGGCCATTCGCTTCTTTAAACGGCTGATTACCTCAAACGAATTGGCCCCATGGAGTTTATATACGCTGCCGACCGCAACCTCCCTTTCTCCATTTAAGAAAGCCACACCTCGCCTGAATGCTTTACCGAATTCCACGGCAGCAACATCCTTTACGTAAACAGGGTTGCTCTGGCGGGTACGTATGACGATATTTTCAATATCGTTGATTGTTTCTACCAATCCCAGGCTTCGAACAATCAGCTCTTCGGCCCCCCTCTCAATAATGCCGGCCCCTAAGTTTAAGTTATTTTTCCGGACGGCCTCGATGACGTCATCTAATGTTAAATCGTATTCGAGAAGTCGGGCAGGATTGATTTTTATCTGGTACTGCCGGACATGCCCCCCCTGACTTATAACTTTGGCAACGCCCGGTACGGTCTGAATGTCACGTTTGATAACCCAATCCTGAATTGTGCGCAGATCGGTGGTACTGAAGTCATTTCCATCAATGTAATAAGCAAGAATCTTTCCCATTCCACTGGCAATGGCGCCCATTTCCAGACCGTGAGGCATGTTCATGGTTTCAGGGATACCTTCTTCGGCCTCTTTGAGCCTTTGAGAAACAAGCTGCCGGGCCAGGTAGATATCCACATCGTCTTCAAAGTAAATGTTGACCGTAGAAAGCCCGAGTGATGATATCGAACGTATTTTCCTGACACCCGGAATGCCCCTCATCGCCACCTCAACAGGACGCGTAACGAACTGCTCGACTTCCTCAGCGGCCATACCCTCAAGCTCGGCAAAAACCTGCACCAGATTAGGGCTGATATCGGGAAAGGCATCAATAGGCAATTGTGAAAGCGAGAACACTCCCGCCACACAGACACCAACAACCCCCAAAAGCACCAGGAGTTTATGTTTAATCAAAAACTGAATTAGTTTTGCAGTCATAATATTATAACTCCGATGGTCTTAATGAGCATGGCCAGCATGGCCGCCACCGACGGCTTTTTCGAGTTCTGCTTTAAGACGAAAACTGTTTTTGGTCACTATTTTCTCACCGGGCCTGATACCTGAGACAATTTCGATATGATTATCATTAGACCGACCAACAGTTACTGGGCGAGCTTCGAAGCAATGCTCATTCTTAACAAAGACACAGGTCTTGTCGTCTATATCCTGAAGGATGTCTTTGGCAACTGTGACTTTTGCAGGGACTTTGTCCACCAACACATCGGCTGTTATAAATGTCCCCGGCCTAAGATGTCCTGAGGTATTGTCCAGTACAATCCTTGCAAGCGCAGTCCGCGTCTTCTGGTCAACTACGGGCTGAACGTAATCAATCACACCTTTGGTTTCCGGCACACTTGATGTGGCTGAAATTATCACCTCCTGACCTTTCTTTATAAGGCCTGCATCTTTTTGATGGACTTGCAGGTCAACCCAGACAGTATCCAGATCGGCAACAATAAAAACATCCACGTCACCTTTGATCACCTCTCCCAAAGTAATGTGCTTCTTTATAACTGTGCCATTGAATGGGGCTACAATCTCAAATGTTGTAAGCAGCTCAGCCGGCTCTGAGGGAAGTTCCTTAAGATATTCGGCGTTAAAACCCAAAGCTCGGAGTTTTTGTTCGGCATTGCGCTTTGCAATTTCAGCTTCAGCAGAAACCTTTTTCGCATCGAGATATTCCTGCTCAGACGAGATTTCCTGCTTCCATAGTTTCTCCTCACGTTCAGCAATTGTGTTGGCCAACTCCAAGCGTTCGATCGATGCCAGGTAAGTCGCCTTGGCATCGGCCAGGTCACGGCTCTCTATAACAGCCATAACCTGGCCTTTCTTCACGGGATCACCCAGTTTCTTTTTTACCTGGCGCACAATTCCCGGAACACGTGGAACAATATGAACCATACGGTCGGTATTGATAGCGATTTGACCGGGCAGGCTTATATGGACCTTGATGTCCCCGGGTCCTGCCGGGGTTGTTTCAATCCCGAATTTCCTTATTTGCTCGTCACTAAGATGGACAGTCGATTCCTCACCATGCTCAGCTCGCGCAACCGCATAGGCACCTTTAGTCGTAACGTATTCACCCTCTGAAAGGCCAGACAAAACCTGCACAAAGCCATTTGCCCGGCCGCCTATTGTCAAACAACGTTTCTGGAAGGTTTCGCCGGCCACCTGGACAAAGACCATCGGCATGCCGTCTTCATCGACCAGAGTGGATTCAGGGACGGCCAAGACCTCGCTGTCTAATACTTTCCGCTTTCGAACCGGCCCAGTTGACGTGGGTATTTCCCATTGCTGCTCCTTGAGAAAACTAATACCGGCGATCTCCTGGGATGGAGCCTGGTCAGCTTCTTCATGGGAGCCATACACCTCAAAAAGCGGCAGATTGATAATGTGATCTTTGCCTCCAGGGCCAATAACCAGCGACACGTCCCACTTACCGGATTGAGGAAAAGTGAGTTCGGGAATGTAAATACCGTCCCTTGCCGGGGCCTGTTCGATATGCTCAATTGGCGCCTCGGAACCGTGACGCAAGATGAAAGTAACGGGTCCTTTTTTTCGAGGCTCAAGCGTTACCAGATCGGAGACATGGGTGACGAATTTAGTTGGCGTATTGGCCACGATGAACGGGTGCTCCAGGAAAATCTCGAAGCGGTCACCCCACACTGTAACCTGAGATGACTTTTCACCCTCGTGTTCATCGGCGTGGTCTGAGCCGAGTCTGGAAATAACCAGAGCAAATATGCCTGCCGAAAGAACAACTGTTAATACTATCAGTTTTCTATGTTTCATTTTTTATCCTCGTTTTGCGAAAGGGATTCACTATCGAGTGGTTGTCCAATTAAACGTTCGACATCAGCTTTAGCAGTATGGTATGAGGCAAGAGCATCTATATACTGAGCCTTTGCTTTGAATAAGGTTCGCTGTGCGTCCAGTACGTTCAGGTAATCCAGCTTACCCAGGGTGTACCCTGTCTTTGAAGCTTCAAAAACACTTTCAGCCCCCCGTAATACATTCTTGTCCAGTTCAGCAGCCTCTGTATATGCGCTGGAAAGTGCCCGGTAAGCCCTGGCCAATTCCATTTGTATTCTAATATGGGCCGCCCTTTGTTTTTCTCTTGCCCTGGCGAGATTATAAGCTGCCGCCAGTTTACCCGCCTGATTTCTGTCTGAGATCGGCACTGGAATGGAAACGCCAAATACTATTGCATTATCATCTGTTTCATTGAATCTGCGAAGACCGCCGTTTAGTGTAACATCTGAAATTGCCTTGGCTTTTTCCAGCTCCAAAGCGGCCTTTTTTCGATCAATTTCCAGAGACCATCGCGTAATATCCGGATTCTGTGCGGTCAAATCTGTCAGTTCGTCGATAGATGGTATTGGCGACAATGAATCAAGCCGGCCTGCGACACTTTTAAACACAGGCTCTTTGCCGGCCCATGTTGAGGCCAACTGCTTACGAGCGAATTCAAGATTCTGGACGGCCTTTTGGTGCTGGATTTTAATATTCGAAAGGGCCACATCAGCTTTGGTTTTTTCCAACGGTGAATCTTTGCCGGCTTCAACTCTTTTTGTGACCGTGTCTAATAAATCTTCAGACAGTTGCAGTAACTCTTCTGTCAATCCAAGCCGATGCTGCGCAGCAAGCACCTCGATAAAAGAGATGGTAACTCCGGTAAACACATCTAAACGTTTGGCCTCATAATCCGAGCCTGCCAGTTCTTTTTCCAGTGAAGCCAGCTTTGTTCGCTTACCACGCTTATCCCCCAGCTCTATCAACTGGCTCAGTTGTATTGTTGTTTCTGCCGCATCAAAACCGCTGCGATGTCCCGTCCCGCCAGCTTCTTCAACTTCGACCACAAGAGCGGGATTCGGCCGGAGGCTTGCCTGCAATTGCCTTGCCTGCGAGGCACGAACATCCCAGGAAAAAGCCTTCAGTTCGGGATTATGCATCAAAGCTAAAGCCAGGGCTTGTCGCAAAGTAATATCACCGGTTGGTTCGGAAATCTCCTGAACATCCGGAGTTTCCATCGGTTTGGCGGGAGGCTGGAAAGTGCTGAATTCCTGTCCCAACGACCGAGGTTGGGGTAATGCAGCTTCGCTGCCCTGCTCCATACAACCCGAAACGCCAAGCACAAAAAGCATAATTAAGAATGGCAAAAATCTTATACACATCACAGTAATCCTAAAATATTTAACTTCTAAATTCGGGTTTCTTCCAAAGAACTTCATTTTGCGGAGTATCAGAAGATGATAGAACGTAACTACCCAGCCATTTACAGTAACTGTCTTGTAAATGTTACAGAAAAGAAATGTCTTTTCAGCGGATCACGCCAGCAGGATCACCGTGCGTAAAGGGGTAAAGTAAGAAGTGTCAAGAGATGTATTAGAAATCAAATGAAATTTAGAACAATTGATCTTGTCGACATCAGAAATCACGTTTGCGGTTGGGACCGGCGACGTTGGATTTAACTGTTTAGAAATGTGGGAAATCTTAGCCAGGCCAATGGAAATCGGGATATCCACGCATGGCTCACAATGTTTGTCTTTTTCATGACCAGCTTCGTGGGAATGTTGATTTTGGTCTGAAGTGTGGGAATGAACCGGATCATCACAATGTTTGTGAAAAGCGGATTCGAACTCAACATGGCCATCTGCACCGAAACAGAGTACAGTACCCTGTGCTAAATTGCCAATTATCAAAAAGCAGATAAGCACAACCATGCACTTTTTATACAATTTTTTTCCTGTCAACTTCACAGTCATTCCGATATTTTACTACATCCAAGTCCAAAACGCAAGGCCCATGGGCTAATTTATGGAAAAAGACCCTTTGAATTTACGTCCTGCACTCATATAAGTTCATTATAACCGCTACAAATATGGATTTCGTTTTCTCGCCATCAACAACCCTTAAACCCAATACAGCTTCCTTTGTTTATGTTACCTGCTCATTGGTATAGGATGCGCCGGCAAGCTAAGTATGAACCGATATGAAGGGCGGTCAAATGAAAGATTACGCTGCTTGTTGGAAGAAGTTTTTCCTTTACCCAACAAGGAAACATCGCTACTAAAGACCCCAATTTTTTCTAAGAACCGGTCAGTGCCTGGAGCTGTAAGTGAAGGAACGTCAACAGAGTCACGTCACTACCTTCTGTTGCAGGTGCAACATACTTTTCCATAGCGAACACAACGGACTCATCTACCGACCACCTTATTTCCGTGTTCAGGATTCCGACGTATTCCACAAAAGCATCGAGCCATTGGGCGGCTGCAGCGTAGTGCGGCTTGTCATCGGCATTGCCGTTAAGCGCTAATGCCTGACTAATCAAGGCCAACAGTTCCTCAGAGATCGGCATTGTGGGCGAGACAAACTCACCAACTACATTGGCAAGAGCATCAAGGCCGGTTTGCCCGGGGTCGCCTAAAACCGCAGCGCAGATTGCGAATCGCGCATAGGAATTACACGGTTGAATATTGGCAGGATCAGCGAGAGTATTTTCTATGTGGACCTGTATATTGTCTTTAGGAACTCCAAGTTCAGCAGCCACTAATTCCATCAAAGCAGGGCACTGGCCCATTGTGAATTCCCGTTCCTTAGGGATGGGGGCCGAAGCCACGAAAGGCACAGGTGGTTCCGGCGGTTCCGGTGGCTCCGGCGGTTCCGGCGGCTTCGGTTCGCCGCTATTTGCCATACCTGCACCAACACCACGTCCCTGGTTGCCCGTGTAGCTGTTGCCTATTCCATTACCTTGATTTCCCGCACCCCAGTGACCGTTACCATTACCGCCGCCCGGGTTTCCCCCACCTTTGTTGGGATGACTGCCACCGTGGTTCGGGTTAGGACCTTTAGCGCCAATTGGGTCTGGAACGGTGAGTGAGGCCGACAAGGAACCGGTGTCTAAAAGAGTATTGGAAAATACATCTCCGGCAGCAAGAACAAGATTTTTCCCGCCCGTCACCTTTACTTTTTTCCCGTTGCCCGTTATTTGATTTGTTTGCGAATTTATTATAACAACATTGCCGCCGGGCTGGCCAAGAAGGATTTTGTTGTTGGCACTCATTCCGCTCGGATTGAAACTATTTGTTTTAACGCCTCCACTGCCAATGATAACGCCTGCGGGATTAACTCTGCCATGCATCTGGGGTACAGGTCCGTTGCCGTGCACATTACTGTGGCCCAACGCCTTGCCTTTCGGTCCGGGTACAGCAACAGAAGACAGCATACTCAAAATAAGGCAGAACGCCAGCAAGCACGTGGTAATCCGCCTTGCATAATGTCTTTTCGTAAAATTACTTTTGATAATCATCTTTGGTCCTCTCAAAATATAGTTTTAGGTATCATACTTTCGTGATAAGACTTGCCCTCCCTGGCCATGTCACCGTCCCCTAATTTGA
>JBARPZ010000366.1:0-16485 GCA_049643445.1 Sedimentisphaerales bacterium | reverse complement strand
TGGGCAGTGCGCTTCCTTTGTCCCCGGCCGTTGACCGTGATATTGTTTACCGAACGTGTGCTCCAGACCCATTTACTGTGGTGTGCACTTCCATACGAATCGTAGTGACCGCTGCGCACCAGCAATTGCTTACCATACGCCCAGAGCACAAACGAATTGTTGGCCTCGTTGCCGTGCGATTGTGTTCCAAACGGGCTTGATTTAAATATCACTTGCACACTCTTGCTGGCGTCGGTCAGGTCGCTATTCAAGTAAGCCTGCCCGATCCCCCTGAACAGTCGTGAACTCGCCAAATCATCGGGCGGTTTCGCTTCCACCTTCGGCAGCGTTCCGCGAATGTATCCGATATAGCCGCCGACATCCCTGGTCCTGCCCATTTCTTCGACGTACCATTGCCAGTGTCCATTGCCCGCCTGAGCGGCGAACTGACTCATTAGGGATACATTACTCGAAGCCGACCTTCGCCACGCGCCGTCACCAAACCCTCCACCTTTCTTTCCGGGCGGCATAAGGTACATCGTGTGGTAGCCGGCCTTGGAGAAGAACGGCTTATCGTAAGCGTTAATGCCCATCGCCTCTCGCATCACGTCCGCCCACCACGTAAATCGGCCAAGATAGCTGTGGCCGTAGCTGATACCCTCGTGCCAACCCCCGTCGTCGTCACACCAGACAGGATAGACATTGTAAAACACATTCATAGCGAACCATACCCAGTCCTCCGCGCCCTCAACCTCACCCAGAAACGCAATACCCACCTCACCGAGGAAGTGCCACGCCCGGTTGGAGTGGCTCGAATAAGGCCGCCAAAAGTGACGAGGACAAAGGTGGTTGTACATCTCATCGCCGCGGACCTTCATCACGTCCTGACACATTTTCTTCTCCTTTTCGTTCAGCAGGTCATTGACGAACGTATACGTGCGCGAAAAATAATAAGCGTAGGGCATACCCGCCTCATCGTTATAGCGATAGCCCGTACTGCCTTTCGGCTCCCACTTGGCACATTCAAGCAGGATTCGTTTGGCTTCGGCCCCGTATTTTTCCGGCCCGCCCAGCAGACGCGTAAACGCCAGTGTCGCTGCACCGTTGAGCGCCTTGGTTGTATACGTCCGGTTGCCCCACCACACCTTCCTCCATTCCTCGCTGCCGCGCACCATATCTTTTGGATACTTCGGTGGTTCCTTAGTCGAAGGAGGATTTTTTAACAATCTCTCGCATTCCCTCACAAGTCTGTCATATTGTGCCTTCATTTCTCCCTTCGCCAGTCTTCGCAGCCGGGGAAGAATCTCCGGACGCATAAAAAGTCGTGGATGCGTCTTGGGTATCCGGGAAAGCAATTCCTCTCGTTCCGGCATTGGCATAGTTGCAGCATCTTTCGCGATAGTAAATCTCCGAGTCCGGCTCCAGTTCGTATAATTACCTTTGCCGTCCTTACCCCTGTACCTCCATGTGTATTTCCCCGCTGGAAAAGTCTTTGGCGGACAATAAACGTTGAACTCGATATCCTTCCAGTGAAATCCAATATTTGCAAACGGCTGAGTGCCTGTGCATGTAACCTCCCACGTCAGTCCCTTTTGTGGACGCCAGCTAAAACTCGGAGGATTCACCGCAGATACTGTTCCCTCGCTCGGCCGATACCCCCATTCACCTCCAACAGCCGGTTTTTCATCCAGCACCAAATACTCCACTGCCGCCAGCCCCGGCGTAAGCAGCAACACAACAAACGCACTCACTGCGGCAAATAATTTAAGCGTTACGTTCTCTTTGCTTAGCTTCTTATTGACCATTATTTTTACTCCAGGAATAAGCTAATCAATTCTTTGACATTCGATATCTCTTGTATAAACGCAATGCCGTTTTTATCTTCAATGATAACTGCCTGTTACTCGCCCAATGGTTTCCGAGTGTGCAATCTCCTTACCATTTGCAAACACCCGCAGCCCTTTTCCTTTATTGTATTTCTTGCCGGTCTTGTCCCATAGAATTGTGATAATCCGTCCATGATACAGCACGTTATCCAGGCAGAACCAGTCCCACGTATCAGCGCCAACAAGGGGATTTACTTCAATAGTATCATCCGCCCGAGGCCGAAGACCAACAAGCCCGGAAATTATCAAATCACAATAGCTGGAATGATTGTAATCCTTCCCGCGCTCTTTACCGCCTTTTCCCGCATCCCACGTGCCGTCCCTCCAGTTCTTCAATCGCGTCCGTGATATCCAGTCACCCGTGTAAGGGTTAAGGTTCTCATCAATCCATGGCACAATCCGCCCATCATCCCGTTTGAGTTGGTGACTTTTCGTATAGATTTTCAGCGTTTCAAAGTAGTCACTTTTACTAATCGCGTTCTGCTTATAGTTATTCAGCAGGTTGGCCAGGCCCACCAGGACTTGCGTAGTCGCAAAAGGCCAGCTTGGCCCATTCCACTGGCACTCATGTCCCTTATAAGAAACGGCAAATCTCGGGTGACGCTGCTCCGCAGTTGTCGGTCCGAACGGCGCATAAAATCCATTCGGATCTGTCAACTGCTTCCACGCCTCTTCGTATCCCTTACCCATATCCGGCAGATTGAAGTACCAGGGCACATAGCCATGCAGTTCACGCACATCAACAAGCTTATCTGTTTTGCGAGGAAGTGTCTTGAAAAATTTCACCTCTCCATCCCAGAGCTTGGCTTGAACGAGTTTTTTTATTTTTTCCGCCTGGGCTTGGTAGCTTGAGGCCAGTTCCTTTTTATCGGACAGCCCCGCGATCTTCGCGATAGCCACGGCATCCCCGTACATATAGGAATTGATCGTGGCACGCTTCCCGCTCCCACCTATGGAGACCTCCATACCATCCCGGTCGTCGATTTGCCAGAACAATCCATCCGGTTCAAGCCTCTTTTTTTCCCACTCTTTATAGTTATTGACCAGGTCCGCAAGCAAGTCGGTAACGTGTTGCTTGTCTGCTGTTACCAAATACCTCACCCACATTGCGTCCGCAGCCCAGAAGCTGTAACTTCGCACGCTGCCGCCTTTGCGGAACCAGAACACCGCATAATCGTCTAAGTATTTCCGATTGTGCAGCCAGCGGCCCTCGTAAAAATGATGCCCGGCAGGGCAGTTAATGGTATTGTGCTTGCCCGACCATCCAACCTTCGGTAAAAACTCAGTAATTACGAATCCATCCGGCGTCAGCTTTATATGTTTTCGATAAGTCCACCACCGAAAGTAATATGTCCGTTCTAAATCCTTGTCGGGGCATTCAAACAGCGGAACGTTCGCCTTTAGAAACTCCCACGCTTTTTGATTGGGAACATGCTGAACGTATAGATCCTCATCATTTTTGTTGAATGTATCGACATAGTGTTTGAATGACTCTGCTTTCAGCACAGCCGCACTTGTTCCCTCGCTTGCCATAGCTGTACTCAGCGCTAAAGATACACATAGAAAGGTCTGAAACATAACTCCGGTATGTAGATGTTTCATTCTCATCCTCACCTCCTTCACAATATCAACAAAGAAGTCTAATTTGCAGCATCCTGATTTGCTTCAAGAGAGCCAACTAATTCTTTAATATTCGAAATATTTTTGCCGGCGCAATATCTTTTTATGCCCTCAACTATTTTTAACGAACATCCCGGGTCAATAAAACTCGCCGTCCCCACCGCCACCGCCGATGCACCTGCGATAATAAATTCGATAGCATCCGAAGCCGTCCTTATTCCTCCCATCCCCAGAATCGGAATTCCTAAGCTCTTGGTCACCTCGTTGTAAACCTTGTTCACCAGGTAAACCGCTATCGGCTTTATTGCCGGTCCCGACAATCCACCCGTCCTGTTCGCCAGGATCGGCTTGCGCGTTTCAATATCGATAACCATCGCGGTGAACGTGTTTATCAGGCTAAGTGCATCAGCGCCGGAGTCAACCGCTACCTGTGCAATCACACTGACATTCGTAACAGCAGGCGGCAGCTTTACCATCAAAACCTTATCGCCGGCCACCTTTTTAACCGCCGAAGTAACCTCAGCAACTTGCTCAGGGTCTGTACCGAAACTTATCCCGCCCAGCTCAACATTGGGACAGCTGATATTCAGCTCAAGCCCGGCTATCGCTTCTACATTCGCCAGCCGCTCCGCCACCGCAACGTATTCGTCAATCGTCTCACCGGCTATATTAACAAAAACCGAACAGGACAGCTTTTCGAGGGCCGCCAGTTTCTCCTCAATGAAGGCATCCAATCCGATATTTGCCCACCCGATGGCGTTAAGCATCCCGGAATCAGTCTCAACAATACGGGGCGTCGCATTACCCTTTCTTGGTTTGGCCGTGATACTTTTCGTTATAAATCCGCCCAGTGAGCTGACATCCATAAAATCACCCAGCTCATCAGCATACCCACTTGTCCCCGACGCCGTAAACACCGGATTCGCCAAACGAATCCCCGCAAAATCAATTGATATATTAACCTCTTCTTCCATAAGCTGACACCCTGAACTATGAATGAAAAACTATTTCTTTGCTGTTAAAAACAGGGCCATCCGTACAGCACATCTTATAGATGCTCTCGCCCGGCCTATCTGTTTTACATTTTACCGCGCAGCTCTGGCAGATGCCAATCCCGCACGCCATCCGCCGTTCCATACTGACCTGACAATCAACATTCTTTTCCTTAGCGATTTCAGCCACCCGCGCCAGCATCGCCTCAGGCCCACAGCTGTAGATCACCATACTCTCGCCGGCTGAATCAGACTTTCCAAGCCATTCCGAAAGGCAATCGGTTACTGGCCCGGCAAATCCAGTCGAGCCGTCATCCGTCGCCACCAGTGACTCTACCCCATACTTTGCAAACTCCCGAAGCGAAAATCCCAACTGTTGTGATATCTCATCAAGTTGTCGCTCAAAAGGAAGCGCCTCTGCACTCTTGGCACCGGCAAACGCAATAACGTTAATATCAGAAAAATCGGCAGTTAGAATCTTCGCCAGGTGCTGTAGCGGTCCCGCCCCCATACCCCCGGAAACCAGAAGAGCTGTCTTTTCACCATCCGGCACCCAAAATCCATTACCCAAAGGCCCGAGCACGCTCACCGATTTTCTTGCTGACAACGTTGTCATTCGCAAAGTAGCTGGCCCGACGACGCAATAGAGAATACTAACAGAAGTTTTATTGCTCTTCGTTGTAACATCAGCAAAACTAAAAGGCCTTCGCAGCAGTATCTTTCGCTCAGCAACATCAGCCAGGTCGTCCGGTATCGTTTCCACCGGCGGCAGGGCGGTATCCGAGAGGTCTAATTGTGCGAATTGTCCCGCGCCAATCTTGGCGAACGCCTCTGCTCCCGCTCCCGAAAATTCCAATACAAGCCGGTAGAATCGCTCACGAATCTGCTTATTTGAACAGACGGTAGCCGAAAAAACTGCCCTTTTTGACGCTGAACTTTTTTCTAACATAAATACCTGTTATAATAATAGTTTTACTGATAAAGTTTCTACATACATAGTTGTCACTATTAAACCGAACCTTCATAAACCCTGATACCGTCCACAACTTTACAGATGTGAACGGCATACTTGTCGGCAAACTCAGGGCAACTGCGGGGGTATGCTGTATCGACTGCTTGCTGGACCGCTTCGATGCTTTCAGCCCGAACCAAAGCGCCCGATGCCCCCTTATCGCCGCCGCCTAACATCCGTTCTCCTAAAACACCAGGCACCGTCCTGACAATATCGCACATCGTCTCCAGTTCAGCACCGGATATCTTATAATCATCCCGCAGCCCAATGCCGTCTTCCCTGAATATCTTACCCACTGTTTCAATGTCACCGGCCTTCCACGCTTCCAGCATTTTATAGAACCGGTTTTGCGCTGCAAATATATACCTCATCCGGTCGCACAAATCAGAGTAATTCTCACCGAACTCGTTTATAATCTTCTCATACATTGCCTCGTCCTTGATGTCCGCAAGGCACGATATATCGTAATTGGCCTTTTGTAATATCGAAACCAACTCCTCGCATTCTCCCCTTCGTATTTTATATGTTGACTTCTCAAGACCGGGCCGAACCGTCCCCGTATCAAGCACCACTATCCGAAAATCAGTGGCACCGGCACCAAGCTGGACATAATCCACAGATCTCTTTGCAGGATTATAATATGTCCCCATGCTTTCTCGCCCGAACAATATCATTATCTGGTCCAGCTTCCCGCAGGGCGAGCCTATATAATCGTTTTCAACGGCTTGCGCCAGATCGACGACCGTCATCTTGTCTTCTATCTCGATGCTGTTCACATCCAGCAGTGACAAAATCAAATTCAGACTCAAAGACGCTGACCGGCTCATCCCGCCGCCGGGGATGTTACCATAAATAACACCGTCGATGCCTTGTTTGAGTTGGTAACCTTCACGCCTTAAAATATAATCAATCCCGTATGGAAAGCGTCCCCACGTCTCCGCTATGGCCGCCGACTTAGGCTCTGGAACATCTCCTAATTTGAATTCAATAACTCCGTCATCAGGAAAATTACCGCTAAACAATTTAACTCTATCGGTGCCGTTCGGCTTATAGGCCATCCAGATAAACCTGTCTGTACCCACCCCGAACAGTTCCGTGCCGTTATAGTCACCGTGCTCAACACCGAGACAGAAACGTGATGAGCTTCTGCGCACCTTGGCGCCGCTCATATCCAGCCCGTTTTGCCGGGCCAGACCTTTTAACTTTTCTAATATTTCCTTATCAATTGAACTTGTCGGCATTCTTTCATTCCTCGTTAGTTATATCTATTACCAGAAAATAATGTAAAGAACTACTGTCAGGAACACCACGAACAAGCCGAAGTACACAGAACCTTTAGACCAGTTCAGCTCAATCTTCGTCTGCTCCGGCAGAGTGATTTGTTCCTTCATTGGCTTGATCAATGTAACTAATAGCAGAACAGCCGCAATAGCGCCTACTGTGATTCCCATACGGTTCAGAAATGCCATATCACTCCAGCCGAAGAACAAAATCCCGTAGATAATGGGGCTAAGAAGCAGCCCCAGAACACCACAATACCGAGGTGTCCTTTTAACAAACAATCCGAAAAGGAAGATAGTCAGCACGCCCGGTGATATGAATCCCTGGAACTCTTGAATGTAAGCGAAAGCGCCCTTGAATTTCGGGTTTGCCAGCACAGGCGCGATTAGACACCCGACGAACACCCCGATCGGCACGCAACAGCGACCTACCCGCACCAGAGCTTTCTGTGCGGCCTTCTTATTGAACCATTCCCTGTAAATATCCATCGTAAAGATTGTCGAAGCTGCGTTCAACATCGATGCCAGAGAGCTGATTACTGCTCCCATCAATGCCGCCAAAACAAATCCCCGAAGCCCGTGCGGAGTCAGGTACCGAATCAACAGCGGAAATGCGCCATCGTAATCATAACCCACTAATTCCTGACGGATTTCGACATCGGGGTGACTATCGTCCACCCCCGCCAGCAGTTCTTTGTTGATTCCGCTTAGGTCCTCGCCCGCCGGCGCAGCCTTACCCAGAACTGCCGCATTGAATGCCAGCACCTCTTTGGCAAGCTGGGGCTGCAACTGCGCAAAGTCGCCATCGAACGGAATAACCATCTCTGCTTCAGACGGCGTGTTCTTGGCTTGGGCAAATGCCTCTAATACAGGCTTGTTCAGAGACTCATGATTCATTGCGTTCTCCTGCATCTTGCCCGCATATAATGTGAACGCAATAATCCCCGGAATGCACACAATAAAAGGAATGATCAGCTTCAGGAAAGCGGCAAACACAACACCCCTTTGACCTTCGCGTAAAGAGTGGGCTCCCAGTGTTCTCTGCATAATGTATTGGTTCAGGCCCCAGTAATAGAAGTTCGGAATCCATATCCCCAGCAGCAATGCCGTCCAGGGAAGAAAGGTGCTGGTCCGTGGCAGCGCCATGTGCATACTACTGTCTTTCAGAGCAGCGAACTTATCACCGAACGATGCGCCATCACCCAAACCTAAAGATGTATTCACCGCTGCAACATTGATCCCCTCGAACCTCCCCGGATCGTCCAGTGCCATAAACGCCAGCACCATTATCACCGCGCCGCCGATTATCAGTGCCGACCCCTGAATCAGGTCCGCCCACGCGCATGCCTTCAGCCCTCCCGCTGCGACATATATACCCGCCAGGATACCGACAAACCACGAAAGCGTCGTGAGGTTGATTGGTATGCCCATCAACTCTTCACTAAACAACGGATTCAGCGCCTTAGCTCCGAGATATATCACTGTTGGGATGGTTACTCCCAAATAAATAATCACCATCAAAAGAGACATTACTAATCGGGATGTGTGATTGAAACGGTACTCTAAGTACTCAGGTATCGTGAAAATCCCGCTCTTGAGAAACTTCGGTAAAAAGAAAAACGCCACCACAATCAGTGTTATCGCAGCGACCCATTCATAGCTCGCCACCGCCAGACCAATAGAGCCCTTGGCCGCCTGCCCGGACATTCCAACAAACTGCTCGGCAGAGATGTTCGCCGCGATTAGTGAGAATCCAATCAACCACCATTTCAGCCCGCGACCCGCAAGAAAATAATCCTCACTGGTTTTTTCTTTTCGGCTCTTGAACAACCCTACGGAAATTACACAAACGAAGAATACCGCTAATATCCCTATGTCTAAGCCACTTAATTCCATAATCAAGTCCTTTCTTCTTGCTTTACGTCTTTGTTATCTCACCAACGTTTCATTTTCATTTCACTGCATTACGGCTTCCTTGCTCAACTCAATCTCACCGCGCTGCCCGCCATTATAGCTTCTCTCTCTTCAATCGCAAGAATATAGAAACCTATAAATGCCGGCCCTCCAGAAAAACACACTCACATATCCGGGTTAATTCTCCGGATTCCACAATTAACAGGTAAAGTGCTGCCAGGTGTGGTCGATAGCATGGTGAGCATTAGTGGCTCGATAGAAGAAACGGATTTATTGAATTCTGGTAATAAACGCTTTCCAGAAGTGCTAACGGGGGGATTGAAAGCTATGTAGTGGCTGAAAATCCTTCGAAAACGAAGGGGAGAGAACTTACGGGGACGGGGGAAAGCTGCAACAGCCCCACCGAGGTTATCGGTCTTGAGCTTGATATCCTCGGCAAAAATGTAAATTTTAGTTTTGCTGTCAGCAAAGGCCAGGCCACGCTGGCTGACATCGTCCCGCTGGCACGTACGATTTGCACAAAGATTACAGATATCGTAGTTGAAAGCGTATGCAGCAATGAAGACCACATCCCATGCCGTAAAGGCTGTGCAACATGTTGCAACCATTACCTTGTGCCGCTCTCGGTTCCGGAAGCATTTCGGTTAAAAGAGGAGATTTCACTCGCCCCGCGCTCTCAGCGTGAATCAATATGGCAGGCATGTCTTCTTACGACCAGACGTATCTTTAGTAAAAGACCACCAAAGCTATCGATGGACCAGTCAGAAGGGCCGTCCTTGGTCGGCCCGGTTGATCTGAAACTAGTGTCCGACTGGTATAAAAATTTAAAGCTGCCATGTCCTTTTCTCCACAAAGGCTTATGTACCATTTATGACCAGAGGCCGCTGGCGTGCAGAGAGTATTTTGTAAAGGGCTCTGCCGAGGCATGCAGGGGCGAGCGCGACGTCGCAGAAGTCGTCCGAATGCCAGTGCAAATGCCCAATGCCCTTGCTCAATTGGCCCGGGACTTTGAAGGCACAACACTCGAAGCGGTTTTATTGCCGTTAGTGTTCTTGTGGTATGAGCAGGATCGACCGCGGGCAAACAAGACCTGGCCTGCCGCGATGATGGTAGAGCGGTTTCTTGAGATTGTAAAGGAAATAGCCTCGAAGAATTATACAGAAGTCGTTGTGTAAACCAGGACTATTACATGTCTTTCAAAAACGCATCCGGCAGTGAATCGATTATATCGGTTGTCATTAGGCTGACCTGGCCCACCTTTTCCGCCGCAATGTCACCTGCTAAGCCGTGAATGTAAACGCCTGAAACTGTAGCGTCAAAGTTATTTAAGCCCTGACCCGCCAAAGCGGTTATGGCTCCCGTTAAAACGTCACCGGACCCGGCTGTCGCCATACCGGGATTGCCGGTCTTATTGACATATACTTTTTCACCGTCGGTAACAACTGTCCCTGCACCTTTCAGGGCTACCACAGTTTTCGTCTGCTGTGCTAATTGTGCTGCCTGTTCCTGGCGGTCGCTCGGCGGCTCTTCTCTAAACACCCCCGACCATAATCTTCTCATCTCGCCCGGATGAGGCGTCAAAATAAGTTCTGCTTTCAGTTTGGCAGGCCAGTCCTTTATCTTCGCCAGGTTGTTTAAGCCATCGGCATCTATAATCAACCGAAGCCCATCCTGTTCGAGAAGGCTCTGCAGCACTGATTGAAGCCCGCCGCTGACACCGATACCCGGCCCGAACGCCAACACATCATTGTCACTTACAGCATCAAGTATAGTATTGATTGCCTTGGCCGATATTTGCCCCATGTGGTTTTCGGCTAAAGCGATGGTGGTAAACGATGGCTCGATGGACGCCACGATAGGAAGAACACTCTTCGGCGTCGCAACGCGTACAAGCCCGGCACCGCAACGCAGCGCGGTCCGGCCCGCAAGCGCAGCAGCTCCGCTCATACCAACACTGCCGGCAATGATACAAACCTTGCCAAAATCGCCTTTATGAGCATCAACCGCTCTTGGCTTTAGTTTCGGAATTTGGCTTATTGTTTCCATTCTTATTTGTTTGCCTCTATTTTTTTGTTTATAAGAGTTGCGATAACCGCTGCCGAAAAACCACCGTCGATATTGACTACGCTCACACCGGCTGCACAGCTATTGAGCATCGTCAAAAGTGCCGACAGTCCCTCGAAGCTCGATCCGTACCCCACACTGGTCGGAACAGCAATTACAGGACAACTGACCAGCCCGCCCATGACACTGGCCAATGCCCCTTCCATCCCCGCCACAACAATAATCACATTGGCGTTCTGTAGTTTTGGCAGATGCCCGAACAATCTATGCAGGCCCGCTACTCCCACGTCGCAAATCATCTCTGTCCGCTGCCCCATAATCTCGGCAGTTACTTTCGCTTCCTCCGCAACCGGAAGGTCCGCCGTTCCTGCGGTAACTATCGGCAGAACCGTCTTAGACTCCTCTAACTCTTTCTGCTCAAGCACAATCGCTCTGGCTAATTTCTCGTATCGCGCCTTCGGAAATTTCTTCGTCTTGGACAGCGCCTCGAATACATCTTTCTCGGCCCTTGTAGCTAATACGTTATTGCCTTTTGCAGCAAGGCTCTCGAAGATTTTGATTATTTGCTCCGTGGTCTTGTTGGGACAGTAAATAACTTCCGGGAAACCGCGGCGGATTTGCCGATGATGGTCAATGCATGCAAATCCCAAGTCCTCGAACGGAAGATGGCGAAGCTTTTCGATCGCCTCGTCTATACCAACTGTGCCGCTTTTGACCTGTTCAAATAATTGTTTTAATTGTTCTGCCTGAATATTTCACCTCCCTTTCACGCCTTTTTCATTGAGCAGGAACTCTTTAATCAGCATCCAGCATGCTTCGTCACATGCCTTTGCAACATCGCCCCCGCCTTGGTTGGAAGCCACAAGGACGGCGAAGTCGCGCTTCGGCGCCATCCAGACTACTGCAAAGCTCATGTCATTGCTCCCTGTATGCGTCAGTACCTTGCCTCCCCCCCAATCTCGTTTCGTTACAACCCATCCCGATGCGTAATCCCCATCGAAACTAGGCGTGTGCAGCAGATCCAATGTCTCGCCCTTGAGCAAACCTCCAGCGTCTCTCGCACCCTTCAAATGCTCGATCACAAACTTCGCCCAGTCTCTTATCGAGCAGTGTACCGTACCGCCCGGCCCCAATACAGGAGGATTGTCACTTAAACGCCCCGGCTCCACCGCAACAAGCTTGTCGTCCTTAATCATGTGTTGCCACGGTTCGTCGATCCTGCCCGGCGTCCCCATTGCACCGAAGCCTGCCGTCCTCATCCCGAGCGGCTCAAAGAGCATTGTTCTCATCAGGCTTTCCCAGGGCTTCTTCATGGCCTGCTCGGCGATTACCCCTGCAACAGAATACCCTGCATTGGAATAAATATATGTCGTGCCCGGCTTGGCTTCGGGTTCTTGACGAAGTATCATTCTCGCGTATGCTGCTCGCTGTTCCATAGCAGGGCCGTCCAGATTGTGCATGTCCGTAAACGACTTTCCATCAGGCCAGCTTCGGTGCTTTGAAGGCAATCCGCCCCGATGGTCCAGCAGATGCCTCAATGTGACATTGCGATAGCCCGGATGCATCTCATCGGCCATATCAGGAAGCGCTGATGATAGCGTTATGTCCCATCGCAGCTTACCTCGTTCGACTAACATGGCGATGATGGTGGCCGTCATCGCTTTGGTGCATGAGCCGATATGAAACTTGTCGTTCGGCGTCACTTTCACATCATTCCCCGTTTTTCGCACTCCGGTGGCGTCCCATACTATCGCACGTTCATCGAGAATCACTGCCGCCGCCATCGCAGGCAGACCGTACCTTTGTCGGATTGGTTCGAGCAGAAGCCCAAGGTCCGACGAGCCGGTATATGCTTCCTCTTGCGGAGTAATATGTGCAACCTCCGCACAGCCTGCAACAGGCAATATAATTGCGAGAAAACCCGGGAAAATTGCGTTTCGTTTCGTACCCATCAATTAATCAACCTGTCGCTTTTGGCTCAAGGCTCAAGTCCGAAAAGAGCTTGGCCTTATACTTATAATACGCAAGAGAGGCTACCATAACCGCATTATCAGTGCAATATTGTTTTGGTGCGACTAACAGTTTTTTCCCCGGCACAGCCGTCTCGCACATTGTTTGCAAACGGTTTCGCAGCTCATTGTTTGCCGCAACTCCGCCGCCAAGCAGCACAGTTTTCGCTCCGATTCTTTCAACGGCCCGTTCCGTCTTTTTAATAAGTACATCTACTACCGCCGTTTGAAAAGATGCTGCAATGTCGGCGATTTCCTGCTCGCTCATCGAACCGACTTTATCTTCACCTTTCATGTCCTGTCCACGACAGTGATACAGCACGGCCGTCTTGATACCGCTGAACGAAAAATCCAGCGAGTCTCGATCAAGCATCGAGCGCGGAAATTGAATGGCCTTTGGATTTCCTTTCTCTGCTGCCTTTTCAATACTCGGCCCTCCCGGATAGGACAGTCTCAAAATATTTGCGACCTTATCGAACGCTTCACCCGCGGCATCGTCAATCGTCGCCCCCAAAAGTTTTGGCTCAAGAGGCGACCGGTAATCGTAAAGACTCGTGTGCCCCCCTGATACAATCAAAGCAACCGCTGGCAATTGAATATCCTTTTCGTCCAGAACTGCTGACTGTAAATGTGCGTGTAAATGATTGATTGCTATCAACGGCTTCTCCCACATAAGCGCAAGAGTTTTGGCCGCCGTGACACCGATGACCAGGGCGACGGTAAGCCCGGGCTGGTTCGCAACTGCGATTGCGTCGATATCATCTTCACTCACCTCAGCTTGCTGAATTGCCTCGCTTATCACCGGATATATCTTTTCGATATGTGCCCGCGAGGCAATCTCAGGAACTACCCCGCCGTATTTTTCATGAAGTTTCGTTTGTGAGGCCACTACCGATGATTTGATTATCTTGCCGTCGGCGACCACCGCCGCCGCAGTCTCATCACAGCTCGTCTCAATACCCAGAATATTTACGGATTTCACCTGCATAAAAGTGATATTAGCTGAACAATCCGAATCCGTCAATATCAGAAAGTAGTGATAACCGGTAGGAAAACAGGGCCTCAGATGGGATAAAACACTCTAATCATTCAAGCCTGCGCTACTCTTGATCTCCTCGATGTCCAGTTCATGAATATAGTTGATAAGGTTCTTCCAGCCGGAATAAAAACCAAATCCGCCTTTGGTCATCTCTTCGATCGCCTCGTCCTTGCTCCAGCCCTGAACAGCGATACGATAAATAGCGCACATCGTTCCCGTACGGTCAGCCCCACGTTGGCAGTGAACGAATACCGGCGTGCGGTTCGGGTCGGTCACAATATTCAAAAAGCGCACCACCTCTTTCTCCTCCGCGTGCCAGGTCTTCATATAAATATGCTCATAAGATAATCCGGTATCCCCAGTTTCGGCGCGGTCGGAATGGAACGACCTCAGATTAACGATGGTTTTAATACCAAGTTCTTTCAACTGCTGCATTCCCTCTTTGGTTGGTTGTGCGCCGCGGTACAGGAAGTCCGAGACCTTGTGCAAGTTCTCCACGCCCGGCATCTCCAGCCGATGAGCCCACTCCCTTTCCGCCGCCAGTTCAGTCTTGGTGTCGCGCTCGTTGCTTACCAGGAGCGAAAGCATCTCCTGCCCGTACGTTTGCACCAGATACACACCTGCGCAAACAACAGCCGCACCGGCCAGCAAAACCACAGCGTAGCGTCCTCTTATAGATTTTGCTTTTACATTTTCTTGATTTGTCATCGGCTTGTTCTTTGCCATTTCCAGCTCTCAAAATTCCACATTAATCTGTGTTTCTTTATTCTCTTTTAACTTTTTTCTTTGCGCTTAGTTCTCTTTATCGCGGATTTGGCAAGTAGTATGATTTGTTTACAGATGCTTTTGCAGACGTGTAGCAGCGAGAAACGCAACGGAGTAGGCTCTGACAGCACGAAGTCCATACATATGCTTTCTGAAAAATCGTCACCTAAAATTTTGATATTGTCCTCGTCCGGACAGGCCAAACCCATTTGCCTTGCCGTTTTGATAATCGGCAGGTCATCCGGTTTGATATTGACTAATTTGCAGCAGATAGTTTCCAGGGACATCGGCTCCGTGCCCCCGATTATCCAGCCCATCGCCCTGGCTCTGCCACTGATTGGCCCCGCCCCGTCCATCGCGACCACACCGTCGATTATAGTCACCGCGGGTTTCAGATACTCGAATATATCGATGAGCAATTCGCAAAAAAAGCGTTCCCTTTTACCTTTTTTAAAATGCCACAGCGCCTTTCGTTTGCCGGCCACACACCCGAACATATTCTTAACTGCAAATGTCGCCACCATCTGCTGGTGCGTCTTGAACTTCGGCAAATTGATAATAACATCCGCATCGAGCGCAACAGAACTTATACCGACCTTGGTATTGCTTTTTCCAACCCGGCACCATCTCGGTTTATCAAGCTGTTTTACCGGCACCGATAATTTCCTCAGCGGTTCCTCTAATTTTAGTGCCTTCACGCAGGCAAAGACATTGCTCCACGCAGGCGAATCGCCGACAAAAGGTCTTGCGCCGAAATCTTTCAACAGCCGCGCAACCGCAATTATTACCACCGGATGTGTTTGGGTGGCATGTCGTCGTGACCTCGGCGCGATGAAATTCGGCTTAAGTAACACACTGTCGCCGGCCCTTACAAATGTTCCCACTCCGCCTAAAACCTCGAACTGTCGTGCAATTGCTTCGGCAATGTTCGCTTCACTGTAATCGGCGCATCGAGTTAGCGTCACTGTTGGATTGGGCATTTACAGGCCTAAAAGTTTATACTGGTACAAACTACCAAAAATAATCTGACGGATGGTTTAAGTTTGGGTGCCTTACGTTCAAGTTCATTGAAGAATAGGCTGCCTTCCGGTTTGCTAAAGAACAAGCTGCCCAAAGTTGTTTGCCCGCGGTCGTATTCGTCCGGCCCGACCAAAACAAAGTCACCGGGGCTCATTTTCAAAATAAAGCCCGCAGAAGTGAAAAGGAACTCGCCTGATTTCTCCCGACCCGGCAATGGCCGGATTGAGCTTCGTTTCAGTGGTGAAAATACCGGCAGCACGCTGACCTTGCATATACCTCTTGAGTCGGGGATTTTTTCGGCTTGTATCCGCAGGCCGAGTTGTCCCGGACCAAGCTTTACTCTTTTCGTTAAGCCCTTGTTTGAAATGTAAAAGACGGTTTGCTCCTGGCCTAATACGGCGACCGCAACGTCGTTGGATTGCCCATCAGGAAGCAATAACGAAACTGTGCCGGCTTGGATGCCGTCGGCCGAACGAAGCAAATCGGCGATTCTACCCCACATAGGGATTTGTCCGAAGCCCGCCAAAAATAAGTTGGCGCCGAACGCTTCGAAACTATTAAAACGCAGAGGCTGGTCATATACCATCGGCCAAACATCATCTAATGTGCCGATGTCCTCTGCAGGTATTTCAAAAATATAGAGGTTAAAATTTATTGTCTTTAACAACTGCGTGTCTGGCTGTTTGTTGTTATCAGAAGGCGCCAAATCCGTGATTTTGACGTGCTCCCATATCGGCTCTTCTCCAATGCTGTTGCAGCCTGCCGGCCACAAAGCCAAACTGCCCAAAACCGCAATTTGAATAATACGAATCATAAGCATAGATTAGCGATTGTCCACGTTGTTGTCAATTGATAGACTTAGACTCTCTGACACTACATCAGCAAACTTCGCCGGTTTGAAATCC
>JBARPZ010000365.1:0-8966 GCA_049643445.1 Sedimentisphaerales bacterium | reverse complement strand
TTTTTTAATGTTTTATGCGGCTGGAGCTAACGCTTCCAGCAGAAACTTGAGTTTTTTATCATGTACGGCAGAAACTCCGAACATACATTTTATTCTTTCTTGCCAAAGCTCGCGGCGAAGGCAGCTCGGCAGAGACTATGGGATGCTGGCCGGCATATCTTCCGGGGCAAATGTCTGGGTGGCGAGGCAGCTTAGCTCGCGAATAAAAGGCAATATCGCCACCGTCCTGCCCGACAGAGCAGAGAGATACTTCACCACCGCACTGTTGTGAAGAGCAGTTCCACCCTTTTACTCCTTGGCCTCAGTGTGATGATGCTAAGAAGGAAATGCGCTTAAAGCATAAATGGCGTACCGATGTGGCAGACGTGCGGGACTATCGGTAACGGGATTTTTCGGCAGCGAACGCCAGGCTCTGCGAGTCAATTTTGAACCTACTTTGAGGCTGGATTTATTAAGCCGGATTTAGTATATTGGATGAAGCTGAGCGGCGTAGCTGAGCACGGATAAGGGCAAAATCACAAAAATATTTAAATCACAGTACAATGAAGGGAAAAAGCAATGAAATCAACATTGTGTGTCAAGGTTTTATGGTTATCCGCATTCGCGCTCCTTTTTGCTGCGGGTTCGGTTTACGCCAAAGATGGCGCCCTTTCAACGAAGCTTATTGAGCGGATTCAGTCGGATTTTGAAATGGCCCCTCACATCCGGGCGATGTACAACTCGATAACAAACAACAACGTTAAAAACCTGGCCCTGAACAGGGACATAATGCGGCAACACAATGAATTCTTCAGTAACAAGGTCAAAGTCAAAGGCATTACGAATCAGAAATCCAGCGGCCGATGTTGGTTGTTTGCCGGACTCAATTCGCTCAGGCCGGCCGTCATCACAAAGCATAAGCTCAAAGAGTTTGAATTTTCACAGATTTATTTGGCCTTCTGGGACAAGATGGAAAAGGCAAACACTTTTCTTCAGTATATGATCGATTTTCGGGACATGGACCTGATGGATAGGAAGATGGTAATTATACTCCGTGGAGAACCCGGTGACGGCGGGTACTGGGAGAATTTTGCCGACCTTGTAAATAAATATGGCCTTGTCCCAAAAGAGGTTATGCCGGAAACGAACAGCTCGGAAAATACGAGAACGATGAATAAGGTACTATACCAGAAACTGCGGTCTGATGCCGTCAAACTCCATAAAATGCATCGGGCCGGCAAAAGCATTCAGGTACTGAGCAAGGCAAAGGAAATAATGCTTGCCGAAGTATATCGCATTCTTGTGATGAACTTGAGCGAGCCGCCAAAACAATTTAGCTTCAGATATCAAACGAAAGACTCCTCCAAAGACAAAGACGAGGATAAGGAAAACAATGGGGACCAAGACAAAGAAGAAGATACTATTGATAGTGACGAAACCCTGCAAATCAATACAACGCCGAAACGCTTTTTCGCCGAGTTCGTCGGCGTAAATCTCAATGACTATGTAAATATCTTCAACGACACGACAAGGGATTACGATAAGCATTACCAGATACGTATGTCTCGAAATCTTTACGATGGCCATGATATCAGTTATGTAAATGTGGACATCGAAACACTTAAGAATATCGCGGTCCGTTCCATCACGGATGGAACGCCGATGCTGTTTGCCGCGGACGTCAGTTACGATCAGAGCAGCGAGCAGGGAATTATGGCGGACGGCCTCTATGATTATCAATCCATCTATAATATTGATATCAGCCTGACAAAGGCCGAACGGGCCTTGTATCGCAGCAGTGTGCGAAATCACGGAATGACGCTCATCGGCGTGGACCTTAAGGATGCAAGGCCGGTAAAGTGGTGGGTCGAAAACAGTTGGGGCGCTGATAAAGGCAGCAAAGGATACTGGACAATGTATGACGACTGGTTTGACCTGCACGTTTATAACATCATCGTGCACAAAAAGTACGTACCCAGAGAGATTCTGAAAATTAAAGATGAGCCGGCTGTTCTCCTTCCGCCCTGGGACCCAATGCTGTAACGTCCGCCTCTGTTCCAGACCGCTTTAAGAAACGCAATGGAGCACAGTTGTAGCTGAACTCTGAACCCGCCACGCTCTCACTCCTCGGCTTGGGTGCGGTGATGGCCAGAAGAGAGCGAAGAACGTAAAGTCATAGCGTAAAATTCAAAAACAGGAATCCACTAAGAGGGTCCGTGAGATAGAGATTGCAACGCCTGCCAAAAGCAGGTCAGTGCACTTTAGTTTGAGCAGGAAATCGTTACAATCCTGACATTGTTTTCTCGGTAAACTTGATTATCTCGTTCATCATCAGGACAGACTGATAGGGGAAACAGCCAACGGCGGTCTCGCCTGAAAGCATCACAAAGTCGGTGCCGTCAATAATGGCATTGGCGACGTCGGCGACCTCGGCACGCGTAGGCCTGCTGTGCTCGGTCATATGTTCCAGCATCTGAGTGGCTGTAATTACGAACTTTTTAGCGGCATTGCATTTCTTTATTATACGCTTCTGGATTATGGGAACTTCATAGATTGGGATTGCAACACCCATATCGCCGCGAGCTACCATTATCCCATCGGCGGCGGCGATTATTCCATCTATGTTCTCTATTGCCCGTCTGTTCTCAATTTTCGCCACGAGCCGGCAGTCGGGTAAGCGGGGCTTTATCAACGCAGCGGCTCTGTGAATATCGTTTTCATAACGTACGAACGACAGAGCAATGTAGTCAACGCCGTGTTTTATGCCGAATTCAATGTTTTGTTTATCTTTCTCGGTTATCCGGTCAAATTGAAGGTTTACGTCGGGAATGTTTACGCCTTTCCTTTCCTTTAGTATGCCGCCTTCGACAACCACGGCTTTTATGCTGTTTGCGGAGCTGCTCTTTACACGCAGGGCCAGCTTCCCATCATCAATATAGATAAAGTGTTCCGGCTTTATCCGGCCCAAATCACCTTTGTAGTCAAGTGGGATAGTTCTTGGCCCATCATCTCCCGTATCATTGGTCAACCACACCACGGTTCGTTGTTTTAACACCTTTGTTTTGGCGCCTTTGAACCTTCCGACTCTGATTCGGAAACCTTCCAGATCCTGCATTATACGAATGTGTCTTCTGTATTTTTTGTTGAGCCGGCGCACAAGGTCTATACAGTCCAGATGCCGTTTATGGCTGCCATGCGAAAAATTCAGTCTGACTACATCCAGGCCTGCTGTGAACATTTTCCGCAGGACGGTGTAATTGCTGCTCGCAGGACCTAACGTGGCTATAATCTTCGTTCTGGGCATTGTATTAAGTTCCTTTGTATAAGAGAACCGGACCTGAATTTTTTGTATAGGCAAAACTATAGATTGTTTTTTGTCAAGCAACAAGATTGTTTTTCCCATTTACAGCCTTTTTTTGTTTCTTTCAAGTCCATTGTTCAAAACCAGATGCCGATTGCCACTCGGTTTTTATGTAATGGTGGAGAAAAAGTTAACTCGCAAAACCAAAAGCGTAAAGACACAGCATAAAATTAAAAAACAGGAATCCATCAAAGCAGGACAAATATCAGGATTGACATTTCTTCAAACGGCTGTTCTAATGCTCCTTAGTTGTTCGTCGTGCGTATTGAGTATTGCGTAAAGAGCCAATGCAGCACGACATACGATGGCAACTTTGACGTTTTGGACATTTGGTATTTGAATTTTCGAATTTGTCTCGGATTTCGATATTCGGATTTGTCTTCACGGGATACGAAACTGGTCACGAGTCATGAGATACAATAATATCTCCATAATCGGCGATGGTGCGATGGCCACCGTCATGGCTATCCTGCTCTGCGAAAAGAACAAACCCGTGCGGATGTGGGGCTATGACCGTCGGCAGTTGAAGCAGATAGAGTCAGCCGGCGAAAACATCAAATTCTTGCCAGGTTACAAGCTGCCCCAAATCCTCGTATTTGAACCGGATGACGAGCGCATAATGGCCGGTGCCGACCTTATTGTCTCCGCTGTGCCGTGTCAGTTTGTCCGTCAGGTCTGGGAGCGGTTAAAAGACTATGTCCCAGACGGTGTCCCCATTGTCTCGACCGCCAAGGGAATTGAAAACGATACGCTGCTGCGTCCCACTCAAATATTGGTCGACGTGTTGGGCGAAAAACGAGATACGAGAGACGAGGGACAAGATACGAGATACACAGTACTGTCCGGGCCTACGATTGCCGACGAGCTGGCCAGGAAACTTCCAGCGACGGCCTGTGCGGCTGCAAGCGATGAACAGTTGGCTAAAGACGTCCAAAGCACTTTCAATTGTTCATGGCTGCGCGTTTATAGCAATACCGACGTTGTCGGCGTAGAATTGGCTGCCGCCTGCAAGAACATTATTGCCATTGCCGCCGGGATTATAGATGGCATAGGTGCCGGGGACAACGCAAAGGCGGCCCTTTTATGCCGGGGACTTGCCGAGATAACTCGCCTCGGCGTCACCTGCGGGGCAAGGCCGCAGACATTTGCGGGATTAACCGGCTTGGGAGATTTGGTAACGACATGCATTTCCCCAAAAGGAAGAAACCGCTCGTTCGGCGAAAGGATTGGCAAAGGACAAACTGTAGACTCGGCCCAGAGGGCTACTGAATCGGTGATAGAGGGTATCGCCACCTGCAAATCGGTAATTGCTCTTGCCGAACGATACGATGTTGAGATGCCGATAACACAGGCGGTGTATGAAGTGCTGTTTGAGGATAAGCCCGTCCAAACAGCGATCGCCGATTTAATGAGGCGCCAACTCAAGGCTGAATAGAAGCCGAAAGCGTGATATCTGATGCACTTATAATGTCCTATAAACCTTGTCGTTTTTCTTTTTGAAAAATATAACCTAAATTCTATGGCCCGCCGGTAATTCTTTTTTTGAAAAGAGCAAGCCTTTGTTTGAATTTTTTTCGTTTTGAAAATTTTTTTCCATTTTGACGCTACCCACTCCACCTATAAGCCGATGTTGTTTATGGATGGATTCTCGCTTGGCAGCTAAAACTGCGGTTTTTATAGGGATTAGAATATCTTGCTGTCTGGTTGCTGCAAGTTTATGCATCAGTTTACAGGATAAGGACTCATTATTTGTGGTTGAGGTTGGCCGGTTGGAGGTTGTTTCTTATATTTTAGGTGGCATCTTAGCGTATTAGCGTATATCGGATTGGGTGTTAGGCACAAGGCATTACGCACCAGGGAGGACGAATTTATGTTGCAATTTTTGAAAGACCGCACATGTTCGGCGGTTCCCATTTTGCATAGTATTGCAAAGAGCAGCCCGATTGGTGTGAATATGGGTGATGATGCCGTGACGATGGCACAGCTTGCCAATAACGGCAAGGGTATAACTTTAATTGCCAGCGCCTGTAAAAATCGTCCGCCCGATATAAAACCGGGCAGCGTCGATTGGCAAAGATGGGCTATCGAGACTATCCGGCAGGCGAGTAGCCGCGGCCAATTTCGGGGCAGAGACGTGATAGCCGCCATATCGCCGGCGGAGCTGTTTATCGACCATATAAAAATGCCTAAGATAGATTCAAAAAGCGAGACCAAAGAAGCGAAAGACACTGTTGATAATGCTGTCGTTTCTAAAATAAAACAGAAACTTCCGTTTGAATCCGGTAATGCAATGATAAAGTACATCCCTGCGGAAGAGGATAATGCTCTGGTGATAGCAGCCGAACGAAAAATTATCGACAGACATTTGGCGATATACGAGAAAGCCGACCTGGCGATTAATTCTATCGGCGTTTGGCCGATAGCGATGGCAAAGAGCTATACCAGGTTTTTCGGCAGGCGCCAAGTCGATATTGATGCCATTGTCTACCTGCTTGATATAGAGCCGAACTGCACGAACGTTGTAATTTGTCGCCATGAGAACCTGCTTCTTGCCCGCTCGATTCCTTTAGGTGCAAACCAGCTCGATGGCGATGAAATGGTTGCGAGATTTGTATTGGAATTGGATGCCTGCAGACGCCACTTCGCCTCGATGTACAGAAAGGCTCAAATAGAGCGTTTGGTTTTCCTTTCGGGAAGGGCGGTAGAGAAAGACATATGTATAACAATAGCAAAGCAGTTGGAAATGCCGGCACAGATGGGAGATTGTTTGACAGCGGTGAAAGTAGCTGACCCCTCTGAGTCGGGCGTAGATAGAAGAAATTGTCAAGTTCATTGGGCTGTCGCCTTTGGGCTTAGCTTGTATGAGGAAGTTGATAACTAAAAAACTGTCGGATTTAAGGTTTGGCGCCTGTACTCGCGTTACCACGGGTGTGAGCGGCTTTTCGCTTTATGTGTCGGACTTCTTTGACAGGAGGACTTAAAAAATGCTTAATATAAATTTTGTACCTGATGATTATATAAAAAGCAGCGAATCTCGCAGAACAAACTTGATGTATCTTGTGTTGTTTGCCGTGGTCATGGCAGGTTTGGGTGGTTCGTTTGTAACTATCAAGATGCGCCAGCGAGCCATTACTGCGAAGGAAGAATACTTAAGCAAAAAAGCGGCCCAGGCACAGGAGGCTATCGACCAATTTGAAGCACTTCAGACAAGGCGAAAGGTAATGTTAAAGACGGCTCTTACTATTGCAGAGCTGCTTGAGCCGGTGCCGAGAAGTGTTTTGCTGGCGTCGTTGACAAATAATTTGCCGGCCGGCGTGTCGCTTATGCGGCTAAATGTTATTCAAAAAGAGCTGAAAAGAACGGATCGGGTTGCGGCAACAAATAAGTACAAAGAAGCACAAGCTAAAAAGACAGCGGCACAGGCCAAAGAGTCACCGGAGAAATTCCTGGAGACATATATGGATATTGAAGGCGTTGCGCCAAGTGATCTTCAAGTTGCAGCCTACATTAAGCAGCTCAGTAGTTCAGCTCTGCTGGACAATGTGGCACTTGTCGAATCGAAAGAGCACAAAATAGAAGATGCAACATTCAGGCTGTTCAAGCTGACGGCAATGCTTAGAAAAGAGGTTCATCTTAGTAATGAAGACGTTGAGGAAATTAGGTCCAGAGGAAAGAGTACGGCATGGAATTTCTAATACGGACAAAACGTGTCAATCGTAATATGAGAAGCTAAATATCAAATATGAGGTGAGATTATGACAGGCGGTTTCAGAAAAGCTGTGTTTTTCGTTTTGCTGTTAGGAGTAGCTTTAGCCGGCTACCAGTATATGATTAAGCCGGCTAACAAGCATCTGTTTGAGGCCAAAGAGAGAGTTCTGGGCAAACTGGACAAATTAGATGAGTTTGAAAAAGCCACTGCCGCAGCAGAGGGTCTGACAAAGCAGCTTGAGCAATTGCAGGAGGCCATCACATTTTTTGAAAGCAAGCTGCCGCCTACAAGTGAGATTCACAAGGTCCTCGAGCAGGTAACTGTTATTGCCCAAAAGCAGGGCCTCAAGCCCAAAACAATTCGAACACTGAAGAAGAAGGATAATAGCGGCTATATAGAACAGCCGTTAAAAATGGGATTGGTCGGGAATTTCAATTCGTTTTATTCCTTCCTCTTGGAGCTTGAGAAACTTCCGCGAATAATGAAAATCCGCGAGCTTACATTGGATAAGGAAGCTAAGAACGAGGGTCAGATTGAAGCTGATTTTATAGTGAGTATCTTTTTCCAGAATAAAACCGGTTAACTGGTTGATTGGTTAATTGGTTCAATGGTGAGCAGTTACCACTCACCAATTACCGGTTACCAATAACCAGCTTTTATGGAGCCTGACTATGTTATCTTTTATGCGTGAGCATGGTTTTGAAGATTCAAAAGTGCAGGAAACGGCGGAATCGTCAAACGGTGAGGCGAAGAAGCGTCGGTCCCTGAGGTCACCCAACTCAGACGAAAAAACAAAAGAGCAGCAATATCTTACCGTAGCGGCTCAAGGTAAAGATGTTCACAAGATGACAATGCTGCTTGCTGTTTTGTTTGTTATAGGTCTGTTATGCCTTTGGTTTATGATAAAAAAGAGCGCACCACGAACAGCAACAGCAGCTTCAGCCGGGACGGAAGAGACACAGATTGAAAAGGCCATCGCCCGGCTTACAGGCGTTGGGTCGGAAATGTTTAAGCGAATGGACCAGATAGTTAAGAAATTTTATGAGTTTTCGGACGTAAGGCAGGTCCGGGTCAACGAACTCGTCAAAAATCCTTTTGAAAATAAAATATTCTTGGCCGACGACTTGCAAAGCTCCGATAGTAAAGAGGCCGAATTGTTAAGGCAGCGGCGACTAAAACAAAGAAAAGAGGGCGTGCAGCTTTTGGCAATTTTGCAAACGGATGAGGGTTATTGCTGTATGATAAATGATAAAATCCTCTATGAAGGAGATACGATAGAAGGTTTCAAAGTGGTTCAAATTGGTGTTGATTTCGTTAAGCTTGAATCAGAAGGTGTGGAAACAGTCAAAAAGTTGTCGAAATGATTGTATCAAACGCGAAGAATGATGTTGGATGCGGACTCATAGATACGGATATCAGCGGGCTCAGTGACCTTTATTTTCCACAGGAGGATAAGGGCTCACGGGTGCGCGATGTCGCTGACGTCCTGTTGGAAATCGGCAAGATTACGCCTGAGACATACGAGCGACTTCGGCGGAGGTCCGGTTCCGCAGTAGCCGAACCGTCTGATACCGCAACGTTGCTGCTGGAAGCAGGGCTGTGCAGCGAAGATGATATTTTGATGGCTAAGGCCAACCTGTGTGGTCTGGAATTTCGACGCATAGGGCAAGAGGACGTAGAAAAAGAGGCATTTGAGAAACTCGAAATTGATTTTATAAAGAGTAGTTCTGTTTGTCCGGTTGCAATAGAGCAGGAAACTCTGCTTGTTGCAACGAGTGAGCCTGCAAATGTCTTTGTCATAGAAGATGTTAAAAGACAGACTCGGATGAATGTTCAGGTCCTCGTATGTCCGGATGAAGATATAAACAAGGTCTGCGAGGCCTTCGAGAAAGAAAGGATTGATTACGGCCTTGACGA
>JBARPZ010000364.1:0-7405 GCA_049643445.1 Sedimentisphaerales bacterium | reverse complement strand
GGATTCGAGAGTTCAGTTAAGAGTTTGGTAAATAACTGAAGGTAATCTTCAGGCGATGAGATGGAAAAACCCAGCTTCGCCCATTCGGATGCTGTCAAACTCTCTTTTAGAAATTGCACTAAGGCTGTCTCCAAAGCACAGCCTACAACAAGCAGTTCAGCGGTTGTCGCCTGCATTCTTGTCGAACCGGCGATGGCCATCGGCCCTGTTGTCAGGTCGAGCTTTTGGATACGTGACTCCTCGATTATTTCTCGAGAACGCTGGACATGACGTTGTAGCATTTCGCTTGGATTGTTATATACGAAAAAAACCTTTGCACCGACATCGAGTCCCTGCCATGCGGTGCCAATTACAAAAGGGGTTTCTCCTCCTTCGGTAATAGCAACAACAACATCACCGGAACTGACGCCGGCTTGTTTTAGCTGGTAACGACCAAAGTCTGGAAAATCCTCGAAACCTTCCACGGACTTAATAAGGGCGAAGTCCCCGCCGGCCATGATACTGACCGTAAGATCTTCCATCTTGGGGAGCTTTACAAATATATCAGGATGTTTTTGTTTCAGTGTTTGCCAGAACCTTCGCCATGCTGTCTCTAACAGAATGCTCAAACGTCCTGTGGCTCCACAGCCCGTAAAGAAAATCCGCCTCCCGGCCTTTAAGGCGTTACTAAAGGCCTCGACGAGCTCTTTGAATGTATTTTGTTGAAATACTTTTTCCACAGCGGGGGGGATATCATCGTCTACGGACTGCAATAATCGAATACCTTCGGAGAGGTTGGTTCTGAGTGTTTCGGAGAGCGTTCGCGTTTTGGGATGAGACGATTCCGTTAGTAATTCTCCCAACCTGAATGCTTTTTCTTCACTTAAGAACTTTTTGGCTTTTACAATAGCATCCGACATCTCTGGTTCTCGATATGTCAAAAAATTATCGTTTTCTGCATTTGTCTATATTCATATCAACTTACGCCAATTCTGTAAACGCATTTCTCGCCGGGCCTTTATATTGCAAATCCGGTGAGATATACATATAATCCATCGCCGAAAGACCATAATTGTTTTTTCTTGTAAGTTTTTTGTCCAGTAACCATTGAGGCACGAATGAATATGCCTGATTCGTGCCGAAGATTGTAATATGGGTGACATGATTGCAACAGTAGCTATCGAGAACTTCGCAGGATCCCTGGGACGTATTGATATTTTGATCATTGCTGTAGCGGTCTTGCTTTTATTCGTCATATCCTATGTCTTTGGTAGGGAGGAGAAGGATACCAACGATTTTTTTCTCGGGCGTCGGCGTGTGCCCTCGCTTGTAGCCGGCCTTTCATTTGTCGCCGCAGAGATAAGTGCACTTACTATCGTTGGTTTTCCGCATTTGGGTTACAGTGAAAACTGGGAGTATGTTCAGTTTTTTATTGGTTCTGCTGCGGCCCGCATTGTAGTTGCTTTCCTTTTTATTCCGATTTTCTACAAATATAACTGTACGAGCATTTACGAGTTTCTCCGGCACCGTTTTGGAGCCGAAACGCAATTTGCCGGCGCGATATTCTTTTTCATCACCCGTTTGATTGCCTCGGGCGTCAGGCTGTACGCCGCCTGTCTCGGTGTAGGCCTGATAATGGGCTGGAGTCTGGCCCAGACGCTTCTACTGTTTACGGCCGTTAGTATCATCTTCATTGCCTTCGGAGGTGTCAAAGCCGTAGTCTGGGCCGGCGCGTACCAGGCAATAACTTTTGTCGTGGCCGGCGTTGCCCTGCTTATCTACCTCTTCTTCCAAATACAGGGGGGAGTGGGCGAAGCCTGGCGGATTGCCGATGAGGCGGGACGTTTGAGTTTTTTCAGGTTCGACTTTAATCTCAACGATCCGACTACTTTTTGGGCCGTTACTACAACAGGCTTTTTCATCGGTATGGCTTCATTCGGCACTGACCAGGAAATGATGCAGCGTCTCCTGACCGTCAGGACACGCAAAATCAGTCAAAGAACTCTCGTTTCGACAATCGTGACGGTCATCCCCATCACGTGCCTCTATCTGGCGATTGGCACATTGCTTTATGTGTTCTATCAACAACATTCCGGTGTTGTTCAGCCGACAGAAGCTAAAAAGGTGCTTTCCCACTTTGTGGCCTATTCTCTTCCGGCGGGCATGAAAGGTTTGCTGCTGGCGGCCATTATTATGGCCAGTATTGATTCTCCATTAAGCTCACTTGCCTCCTCATTTATCACGGACATTTACCGGCCTCTAATCAGAAAAGGAGCAACCGAGAAACATTACCTGATTGTGTCACGAATCAGTGTCGTGGTTTTTGGTCTAATCCTGACCGTTGTTGCTCTGATGTGTGTCTCGGTCACAAATATCTTGTGGTTTGCATATAAGATATTTTCTCTGACAGGAGGGGCTACCCTGGGGATTTTCCTGCTGGGATTGCTGACGAAAAGAAGGTGCGGTTGGGGTAATGTCATTGCCATGATTGCCAGCACCCTTTGCGTATTAGTTCTTATGTTACTTTCATACTTTGAAAAGATCGGACTTGCCTGGAGTTGGCTAATCGTTATTGGTACCGGGATGACAATGTTTTTGGGATATTTACTTGGCCCTATCACGACCAAATCCAAGTTGCACAAGTAGGCCGGTACAATGTTTGAGCTTCGTGTTGTAAGTTAAAGCTGGAAACAAATTTCCCGGCATTACATCACGTATGGGTTTGCGGTGGCTTTTTCAACAGGATTCTGCTGTCTGCCACCACACATCCTTCTCCTTCAGGATAGACTATCAATGGGTTGATATCCAGCTCGGCGATCTCAGGGTGGTCCGCAACCATTTGAGAAAGTCGGAGAATACAGTCTTTGATGGCATCGATGTCACAGGGAGGTGCTCCGCGGATTCCCTTGAGAATACTGTATGCCTTGATGGTCTGTATCATAATCTCGGCACTAATCTCCCACATGGGAGCCAACCGGAAAGTGACATCCTTCATTGCCTCAACCAATGTCCCCCCGAGGCCGAACATACAGATTGGCCCGAACCTTGGGTCCCTGACGGCGCCGAGGATGACTTCCACTCCACGCCTGGCCATCCTCTCTATAATGACACCATCGATTTTTGCTGAGGGTTTATGCTTTTTCACATTTTCAATTATTTTTTCGAAGGCCTTTTTTGCTTCCTCTTTAGTCTTAATCTTCAGTTGAACCCCTCCCACATCAAATTTATGGACAATGTCCCGGGAAGAAATCTTCATGGCCGCCGGAAAGATAATCTGCTCCGCCTCCTCCTCGACCTCTGATGAATCTTTGAGCAGGATACTCGTTAAAACCGGGAAACCGTAAGACTGTAGAATTTCGTTCGCTTCCCTTTCAGACATGTAACATCTGTCCTTGCCGGACAGTTTTTTCTTTATGATCATAGCGGCAGTGTCTCGGTCCGCAGCTACTCTTCGTACCTCCCTTCTTTCCAGGCTCAACAGGTTTCCGTAAAACGCCATTGATGCCATCGCTCTGACCGCTGCCTCGGGAAATTGATAATTCGGAATACCGTGTTGTTCAAGGTACTTAACGCCCTTGGAGACATCCACAATACCCATAAACGAGCACAGGACAGGCTTATTAACACCCTTCGTCACCCGCGGAACAATCTCCGCTGTCTCCATAATGTCCGTCATCGCCTGCGGACTCATTATCACGATAGCACCATCCACATTTTCGTCCATTAGCACCTGCCGTATAGCCGCTTCATAACGTTTATGTGTTGCATCTCCAATCACGTCCACCGGATTTTCGATACTGGCGGTTGGTGGAAGCTCTGCTTTCAATTTCTTTTTGGTTTCCTCCGATAGAGGGGCAATTTTCAGGTTATGCCGAATAGCAGCATCGGTAGCCATAATGCCAGGCCCGCCTGCATTGGTAACAATGGCGATGCGATTGCTTTTTGGTATCGGTTGTTTGGAGAAGGCTATTGCGCAGTTGAAAAGCTCATCTACGCCCTCCACCCTGAGAATGCCACTCTGACGAAAAAGAGCGTCGTAGGATGTGTCGGACCCGACCAGTGCACCAGTGTGAGATGCAGCCGCACGGGCACCCTCAATAGAACGTCCTGATTTGACTGCGAGTATAGGTTTGTGGGCCTGCCATGTGATTTCCCTTGCGGTTTCAAGAAACGCCCGTCCATTGGTTATATCCTCCAGATACATAAGAATTACGTCAGTATCCGGGTCATCTTTGAGATAACGCAAGAGGTCCGTCTCATTCACATCGGCTTTGTTCCCGAAGCTTACGAATTTAGAGAATCCGATATTCCTGCCTTCTGCATAATCAAGGACCGCAGTACAAAGGGCTCCGGATTGCGAAATAAAGGCAATGTTTCCGGCTTTGGGCATCTTCGTAGCGAAACTGGCATTCATCCGGACTTTATCACTGTTATTGATGACTCCGAGGCAGTTTGGCCCAACAAGGCAGATGTCGTATTTCGCAGCCACTTGCTTGACACTATTCTCCAGCTCTACGCCGTGTCCCCCTATCTCCTTAAAACCGGCAGTTATGACGATGCCCCCTTTGACTTGCTTTTGGCCTGCCTCTTCCAATATAGGGCAAACAATTTCGGCCGGAACAATTACGACTGCCAGGTCCACTTCATCAGGAATATCTTCCAACTTTGGATAGGCCTTTACGCTCTGGACGTATTTGGCTTTGGGATTGACCGGATAAAGCACTCCCTGAAAGCCCGCGGTGAGGATATTGCGAAACACAGCAAGCCCCACGCTGCCGGGCCGGTTGGTTGCTCCTACTACAGCGATTGACTTGGGACTCATAATGGATTTAATGTTTTTATTCATGGCCTTCATGGGATTCTCCCAATAAATGGCTTTCTGTCGGATAATGTCGATATAGCCATACTACCAAATCCTTTTTGAAAAGCAACTATATTGAGTATATCTTGATATGCACTTCTTTGAAAGCAGAGAAAATTGTGTTTTTTCACATTGCTATTAGTTAGCGTCTGTTGCGGAAAGCCGAAACCGGCAATATCACCCATGCGAAAGTAGGGGGGACTACGCCTAAAAAACTGGATTACTTCTCCCCATTATTGGCCATAATCATCGTTATCAAGTATCTATCTGGCTGCTCCTACAACAAGCAGGTTTTCTTTATTGCTGTTAGTGTTAACTTCTACAGTTGCTGTTTTTTTGACAGCCTTTGTCAGCTTCACCAGTTCGATGCCTTTACCCGTTCCTGAATTGCGGGAATACTGCTTATCTTTTGGATTGTTCCAGTGCTCGTAAACGCCCAGACTTTTCAGACGAACTACATTTCCTTTATGGTCAGGGTCATAAAAGGTCCCTGAAGGTGGCTTATGTGCCAGTGCCGCCTCGATCAGGTAATCATTTGTGCCGGATTTGTGGGGGGCGTCATCCCATTCAGTCCGCAGAAAATCGAAGCCGACCGAATCGATGGCGACCGGGTCCTGTGAGACAAAAAGACACGAACTCCAGTCTCCATTGAAGGGAGAGCTGTTCCATTTCCTTGGGGACCTTTCTTTTGCATGTTTCCCTGCATAGAGCCCGTCGATAACATACAGCAAAGTCTTGCCTCCCAGGTGCTTATGTCCCATCAGGTCTACGAGTGGCCTGTAATGCCCATTGCCCGGCTTTGTGTACGGCAGGTCTTTATGCATATCATAGTAGCCCTCGGCCCGGGCCGGCTTCCTAACCAGGGAGCCATAGTGGTTCTTCGCGCAGAGCGTTATGCCGGCCTGGTCGTTATGGCTCTTAAGGTTCGCCATGTTGATTAGATAATCGGCCTGGACATAGGACTCCGGTGCATAGTCTGTTGTTTTTCCCGCCGCGTCCGGCGTGCTCCAGTAAAACGGGACCGACGATAGCTTCGCGGCGGTTCGACCGAATTTCCCTAAGTATTCCAAATACCGAACATTGGGATACTTGTCGTGGCACAGTTTATAGTACTCATTTGGGAAATAACACAGAGTATCGCCAACCGTAATGTCTGCTTGTTTCGCGCCGACTTTATCTACAAGCTGCCTTAGCAGGGCGATTATCATTTGCGGAGATGTATTCATATAATCAAGGCTTCTGAGGTTGTAGTCTTCGGGCTTTGTTACCGGGCGTCTGTCCCAGATTCTAATACAGCCGACAAAATTTATCTTGATGACAATCTTCTCTCCCGGTTTGTATCCGACATTTCCCTTTCCATGAGTTTTATTGAAGTGCCTGAAGAGCTTGTCCCAGGCCGCGGTGCTGTTTCCCTCACCGCTTAAAGCTTGTATTGACCGACCTATCATACGATTCACCACTGCCTGGTTCGTGTGGCTGCTTTCCCACCAATGTCCGTCTCCGGGGCCGTCCCAATCGGTCGCATCAGGGTTGTGAACCCAGACAACACGTCCTGGGTAAATCCCCTTGGCCGTTCCCACCGGAGCATTTGCCACGGGTTCATCAGCTAAAAGTACCTTCTCTGTCGTAATGCTCTGAGCTAACCATACAGACCCGATGCTGATACCAACAAGTATTACACATAGCAGCAAACGGCCTTGTGCAAAGCAGTGTTTAGCTTTGCGAACAGCCATGATTGAACCGATTGCTCCTGTAAGCCAGATTACAAAGCCCGATGCCAGCGGGAAAGCCACCCGCTGACATGGATACGTTGCCCGGGAAGGCTTTGGAATCACACGAATCAAAAACCATACCAGCGCCAACAATCCCCCGATTGGAAAAATCCATTTAAACCAATGGTGTTTCCTGTTGTGCTTAAGATGTTTATTTGTATTCTGACACGTTGATCTTACTTGTTTTTCCTCAAAAGGTTGCATTTCTTACTCCTGTTTCATTCTGTAGATTTCTTGAGCGCGTAGAGTTTCTTCATTGTGGCTACATAAAGAACACCGTTGGCAGCCACCGGTGTGCTGGTCGTAGGACTGTCTAACTTAATCGAGCTTATGACCCGCTTGTCCTTACTTGCAGCCAACACCCATAAAACACCCCGTCGCGTGCCGACATAAAGCTTTCCGTCGGCTAAGAGCGTCGATCCCCAAATCTCTCCCTTGGTATCATGGGTCCAGTAAGGTTTGCCGGTTTTGATATCTAAACAGTGGATGTATTGACCGCAATCGGCAACAAAAACCAGGCCGTTGTGAATTGACGGTGTTGAGCAGCAGTGACGCTCCAGAGCATACGACCAGATTTCTCCGGTATTGGTTATGTCCCCGGTTTTCGCTGCATCGATACACTTCAGCCAGGCCTGGTGTTTGCCCCACCAGATGTCACCGCCTACCGTAACATATACACGATTGTTGTAAAACACCGGCATGCTCTTGATATTGCTCGGGCTCTCATTGCGGTTTCTAATATAATCGTGTATGTTTTCTTTCGGTGCAGTCGGGTCACAATCGAACCGCCAGA
>JBARPZ010000363.1:0-1911 GCA_049643445.1 Sedimentisphaerales bacterium | reverse complement strand
AAGCTAAGCCCGTCCGGCCGATGGTAGTCCTTACGGGCGAGAGTAGGTATCGCCAGGAATTATAAGCCCCGATGGTGAGAATCGTCGGGGCTTTCCTTTTGCGCAATAATTGGTAGTTCGTAGTTTTAGTATCGAGTTGGGGGATTTAGGTAAATATGGGCCAGCAGTTAAAAAGCTGTAGGTGTTTTGATTTGCACAAAATTGGACTGTACATGTCTTGATATTTTGATAAGCTGCAAATCTCAGGTTAAAATAGGTTTGTAAAGAAGTGGATACAGTACAACAGTCAATAATTGAAAATCTTGAAAAGATCATAACTGAGCACGATGTGCGGATTCTCTATGCATGTGAATCAGGCAGTCGAGCCTGGGGATTTGCATCTTCCGATAGTGACTACGATGTTCGCTTTTTGTATCTTCACAGAATTGATTGGTATTTATCAATAAACACAGAAAACAAACGAGATGTTATTGAAGTCCCCATCAACAACCAGCTTGATATTAATGGTTGGGATTTACGTAAAGCCTTAAAATTGTTTCGCAAGTCAAATCCACCACTATTCGAGTGGTTGGGTTCGCCAATAATATACTTAGAGCAATTTTCAGTGGTTTCGAAAATGCGAGAGTTGGCGCCATTATGTTACTCGCCGGTATCTTGTATGTATCATTATTTTAAGATGGCAAAAGGAAATAATCGAGAGTATTTGAAAGGAGAAAAAGTCTGGTTAAAGAAATATATCTATGTCCTCCGGCCGATATTGGCCGTTATTTGGCTTGAACGAAATATGGGCATAGTCCCGACAGAGTTTAAAGATTTGGTCGAAGGTGTCGTGGAGGACAATCACCTTAAATCAGAGATAAGCAATCTGCTTGACGCAAAAAAGCAGGGAAGCGAATTAGGCTTTGGGCCGCGAAGTCAATTAATCGGGGATTTTATTGATCGAGAGTTGAACCGCATTGAAAAGCAGCCCTTAGCCAAGAGAATAAAGAAATGTCCTATTGAAAAATTGAATGAGCTTTTTCGAGGCGCGCTCCAAGAAGTCTGGGCTTAACGTAAATATTTCTGCGAACTGCTGAGGTTGATAGAGGTCTATTGGGGCGATCTGCCTTCGCTAAAGCTCCCGACCATTCAAAAAAAGAGGACAGATTGTTGATGCTTGGTGTTAGCTGGCGTCTTAGAGTGCTGGTCGTTTGCTATAGTCTTGGAAAGAAAGGTTCGGAGATCAGGATTATATCTGCAAGGAAGGCGACGAAGAAGGAAGAAAAAGTTTATATTGGAAGACAAAAATGAAAAAAGAATATGATTTTTCGAAGATGAAGGGCCGTAAGAATCCCCATGCCAAAAAGCTCAAGAAACAGGTGACTCTTCGTCTGGGGGTCGATGTAATTGAGTATTTCAAAGGATTAGCTCAAGAGACGGGAATTCCGTATCAAAATCTGATAAATCTCTACCTTAAGGAATGTGCCCACTCACATAAGAAACTCATTCTCGAATGGGCGGTTTAAAGAGGAGATGGGGAAGTGATGCCAAGCGGCTTGAGCTCCGTTCAGAAGCAAACCTTTCGGGGGAGAATAGGCGGATTAGTCGTAAGTCGATAGTTAGTGGTTCGTGGTTTTTAGGATTGAATTGGGGGATTTTGGTAATTACAGGCCGAGTGTGAAAGCACTCGGCCTTTTGGTTGTGTGCCGAGCATGTTCTGCAACTTGGAGGTGTAAGTCCTCTACACAACCTGATGGAGGTGAAGTGTTAGCGAAGCGCAAGAGCGTTGCCGTGAGGCAGGGTTCAAAGGAAGCGTGTAGCAAAGCCGTGACCTGACGAACAGAAACCGGATATGAGGCAGTTCTGGCTGGACGAGTTGGCAAATGACAACAAAGTCCATATCCATCAAAGTCCGGAGCTGTAAATTCGGCA
>JBARPZ010000362.1:0-62294 GCA_049643445.1 Sedimentisphaerales bacterium | reverse complement strand
TCCCCGCACAAAAGCCGTCATTGCCGTCCACCTGCTCGGCGGTCCCTGCGATATGGCCCCTATTATGGAGACCGCACGTAAAAATAGTGTCGCCGTCCTCGAGGATTGCGCCCAGTGTGTAGGCGGTTCTTTCAGCAAAAAGACTCTGGGCTCCATTGGTGACGTGGGAATTTATAGTTTTCAGGTAAACAAAATGATTACCTCCGGCGAGGGCGGTGCGCTCGTAACAAACGACCCCATCATTTACGAACGGTCCGCGCGCTTCCACGATATGGGCACGATACGCCGGCTCTTTCTCGACCGTTCGGGCCCCAGCCGGGTACAAACTTTTGCTGGCGAAAACTTCAGGATGAGTGAGTTTACCGGCGCCGTCATCGGGGCCCAGTTGTCCAAGCTCAATTCAATGCTCGCTCAGTTGCGCAGCAATGCCCGGGCCATATATAATGGCATTAAAACCCTCCCCGGCATTCGCCTCCGCTACCGCCCAGACCCGGATGGTGACATTGGTTATGGCGTCTATTTCGAAACCAAAGATAAAGCAACCCGCGACCTCTGCATCCGCCAATTGAGACAGCGAAAAGTCCCCGCATCCACCCTGACCGGCTCCGTCCTGCTGCCCGTCCAGGAATCCGTAATTAACAAACGAGCCAGGCATCCGAACTGGCCTTCGTTTAACAGCCCCGAAGGAAAGAAAATCAAATACGGCCCGGACACTTGCCGACAAACCCTCGATATATTCGACCGTTTCGTTCAGGTCCGCGTCGGCGCAAAGTACACCCCGCGCATCAACGACTATATCATTGACACCATCCGCCGCGTCTATAATTCCCTAACCTGATCTTTTGTGCCGGTGACAATTGCAGACCTCGAACATTTTAAACGTATTTGGTTTTCTGGAATTGAGTTTGGCAGTATAGCGGATAAGGTCTATAATAATTGGTCTGAAAACGTATTCGAATAAAAAGACAAAGGAAGTTTTATTATGACCATTTTAGGCCTTTTATTAATTACTCTGGGAGGTTTTGCTGCTGGAAGTTTCTACATCCCCTTCAAAAAGGTACGAAGCTGGGCATGGGAAAGTTACTGGCTCGTAAATGGCCTCTTTTCCTGGATTATCATGCCCTGGCTCATCGCGTTTCTAACTGTGCCGGCACTGTGCCTGGTTCTCCGCGAAGCCCCCGCTTCCAGCATTTTCTGGACCTTCCTTTTTGGCTTGTTATGGGGCATCGGCGGCCTGACCTTTGGCCTCTCGATGCGCTATCTCGGCATGTCACTTGGGTACGCGATTGCGCTGGGCTTTTGCGCGGCTTTCGGAACGATTGTCCCTCCAATTTACCAGGGCACTTTCGGCGAACTAATAACCAGCATCTCCGGATTGACAACACTGGCCGGCGTTCTTGTCTGTCTCGTCGGTATAGCAATCTGCGGCTGGGCAGGTATATCAAAAGAAAAAGAGCTGTCGGACGAAAAAAAGAAACAAACCATTAAAGAATTCAACTTTTTCAAAGGCCTTCTCGTCGCAATATTTGCAGGCATAATGAGCGCCTGCATGGAATTTGGCTTCACTGCCGGAGAACCAATCGCCGAGCTTGCCGTAGAGAACCAGGCCCCGCCTTTATGGCAGAACAATCCCGTTCTTATCGTTATCTTTGCAGGGGGCTTTATAACGAACTTTATCTGGTGCGTTTTCCTGAACATCAAAAATCGCTCGGCCAAAAATTACATCGATACCCGCACCCCCCTCATCAACAATTATATCTTTTCCGCCCTCGCCGGCATTACCTGGTATCTTCAGTTTATGTTCTATGGAATGGGCAAAACCAAAATGGGCAAATATAGTTTCGCAAGCTGGACCGTCCTCATGGCCCTGATTATTGTCTTCAGCAATATCTGGGGCCTGATTTTCCGCGAGTGGAAGGGCACCAGCCGACGCACCCACCGAATTATTTTAGCCGGTATCCTTGTCCTCATCGCTTCAACATTAGTCGTTGGATTAGGAAACTACCTTGAATCGGTTGGAAAGTAAGTTTTAAAGCCGGTACTGGTTGAATATTGTACTTAGGAATCGAAAATGGCAAATAAAGAGACGATGACTTCAAGAGAGCGTGTCATAAAAGCCCTCAATCACCAAATCCCCGACAGGGTCCCCATTGACCTCGGCGGCTTTCAGACCGGCATACATCAAAAAGCCTACGTCGAATTACTCTCTCACCTAAGCCTCACCGAAGAAATTACAATCCTCGACCCCGTCCAGCAGCTTGCCAAACCGAGCGAAGAAATCCTCAAACGTCTCCGGGTTGATATTCGCTATATCTGCGCCCATGGCCCCGATGATTTCAAGGGTGGAATTGAACAGAACACTCGGAATGGCAAACTCTGGCACGACCTAAAGGACGAGTTTGGCGTCGTCTGGTCAATGCCTGACGACCAGGGCCTTTATATGGATATCTCACATCATCCCTTAGCTAACGCTACAATCGCCGACATCGACAATTATCCTTTCCCAGATGGCAGTGACGCTTCCCGTTTTACAGGAGTTCGCCAGCAGGCCTTACAATTACGCAGCGATACCCAGTATGCCATATCGACCGGCATAGGCGGCGTCGTATATGAATATTGCTGGTACATGCGAGGCCTCGAACAGTGGTTTATAGATATGATAGAAACCCCCGCCTTTTGCCAGGCCCTCCTTGACTACACCCTTAAATTCTGGCTCGATTATTACACCGGCTTCATGGCCGAACTCGGTGACATCGTTGACATCGTAATGATAGGTGACGACCTCGCAGGCCAGAGCGGCCCTCTGTTCTCTCCGGATTTTTACCGTAAAATAGTAAAGCCTCGGCAAAAAAAACTCGTCCAACACATCAGGTCCCTCACCAATGCAAAAATCTGGTATCATACCTGCGGTTCATGTTACGAATACATTCCAGACCTTATTGACAATGGCATTGACATTCTCAATCCCGTCCAAATCGGCCTGGTAAATATGGAGCCGGCAAAATTAAAAGAAATGTTTGGCAGTCAAATTGTCTTCTGGGGCGGCGGCATCGACGCCCAGCACGTCCTGCCCTTTGCCAAACCTGCCGAAATCACCGAGCACGTGCGAAAAAATATCGAAATATTCAAGCCGGGAGGCGGCTACGTATTCAATAATGTCCATAACATCCAGGTCGGCGTCTCCCCTGAAAACATCCTCGCCCTCTTTGACGCCGCCTATCAGTTCGGTTTTTACGATTAAGTTCCTGATCTGTATTAGTTATCATCCTGTAAATATCGTAAAATCAATCTTTCCCTCCCGACCATATATCCGTATAATCCAGGCTTGGAATGTATTTGGAGTTGACATGAGTTATTTTAGGGAAAATATTGAAAAGGCAAAGGGTTATGAGCCGGGTTTTCAGCCGAAGCAAACGGACGTGCTAAAGCTCAACACCAATGAGAATCCCTACCCGCCTTCGCCTGCTGTGATGAAGGTGCTGGCAGAAATTGATGCAGAAAAGCTTCGCCGATACCCCGATCCCGTCGGAGAGCAATTCCGCCAGGCCGCAGCCAAGGTTCACCGCGTCTCTGCTGACAATATCTTATGCTGCAACGGCGGGGACGAATTGCTTACCATTGCCTTGCGTGCTTTTTGCGATGAAAACAGACCTGTCGCGTATCCAGTCCCTACGTATTCACTTTATCCGGTCCTCGCCAATCTGCAAAATTGCAAGGCGATTGAAGTCCCCTTCGACCCCGAGTTCAATCTGCCCCCAAAACTGGCCGCGACCGGTGCTAACTTAACTATCGTTTGTAATCCAAACGCACCGAGTGCCACTTTCGTAGAACCCGGTGAGCTGGCCTCCTTTGCAGGTGAATTGGAAGGCATATTGCTGATTGATGAGGCTTATATAGATTTTGCAGATGACAATTGCGTAAACCTGGTTAAGGATTTTGACAATGTGATTATCCTTCGCTCGATGAGCAAAGGCTATGGCTTGGCGGGCCTCCGCTTCGGATATGCGATTGCCCAGCCGCCTTTGATAGCGGGTCTAATGAAGCTCAAGGACTCATACAATGTCAATGCTCTTGCTATCACCGTAGCCACAGCCGCAATAAAAGACCAAAAGTATTTCAAAGAAAATGTCGAAAAGGTAAAAAGAGACCGCGACATACTGATCGAACAACTGCGAGCTTTGAAATTCAAGGCCGCGAAGAGCAGCGCCAATTTCGTCCTGGCCGAGTGCAATAACTGCGAAGCAAAAGAAATTTATGAAAAACTGACCCGGCAAAATATCTATATTAGGTATTTTGACCTTCCGTTACTAAATAATAAACTCAGGATAACGGTCGGTACTAGCGAACAAAACGACAAACTCATCCTGACTTTGAAGGAAATCTTATCAGGCAAAGGACCTTCTCATGGCAGACAGAACAGCTAAGATTCACAGGAAAACAAAAGAAACCGACGTCACACTTGACCTTAACTTGGATGGCCTCGGCAAATACGAGATTGATACCGGCATCGGCTTCCTGGACCACATGCTCTCCCACCTGAGCAAGCACGGCAAAATCGACCTCAACGTCAAGGCCAAAGGCGATTTGAATGTCGATGCCCACCATACTGTTGAGGATGTTGCGATATGCCTCGGCGAATCTCTCATAAAGGCCCTGGGCGATAAAAAAGGCATCAGCAGGTACGGCCACAGTTCCGTACCGATGGAAGAGACCCTCGCCGATGTCTCCGTGGATTTGTCCGGCAGGCCGAACTGCATATATAATGTCCAATACAGGAGCGACAAAATCGGCGATTTCGACGTCGAGTGCCTCGAAGAGATGCTCCGAAGCTTCTCGAACAACGGCAAATTCAACCTCCATATAAACGTACCCTACGGCACAAACAGTCACCACATCGCAGAGGCCATTTTCAAAGGACTCGGCCAGGCACTTGCCGCAGCGGTTAAAATCGTTGGGACGGATGTCCCCAGCACAAAGGGACAATTGTGATCGAAGAACACGACCACGAATATCGAACAGGTATCGGAACCGATATCCACTGCGTGGATGATACACGCAGGCTCATGCTCGGCGGCGTATATGTCCCTGATGCCGATGGCCTCGCAGGCTACAGCGACGGCGACGTTGTTTTACATGCCGTCGTCGATGCACTCCTCGGCGCAGCCGGAATGGGCGATATAGGGTCGCATTTTCCCGACACCGAACCAAAGTGGGAAGATGTCGACAGCAAGGAGTTTTTGTTTATCGCCAAGGAAATGCTCGCCGAACAACGATGGCTAATTGTCAACATTGATTTAATAATACACGCCGAGGAGCCTTATCTTGGCTCCGTAAAGCCTCAGATAAAACGCTGCATCGCGAGCCTCCTCGGCATCGATTTTAACGCAGTTAACGTTAAGGCCAAGACAAATGAAGGCCTCGGCGACATCGGCGCCGGAGAAGCCATCGCCGCAACCGCAATTGCCCTCATAAAACGCAAGTACAAAAGAACCCTCTAAAAAACTCTCCACCAACTCTTCTCCGCTTCTGATAACCTAATAAACCAATTCTAAATTCTTTCCTGGAGTGCCAGCCCCAAGTGCAACATGGTGATGGCAATCTCTCTTTATCTGTCATTTCCGCAAAGGCAGGAATCCACTTCTTCAATTCAAAATTCAATACTCAAAATTGAAAACTAAATTACAGCCGTACCCACGCGTAGAACACTTTCCCTTCCCGATGCGAGACCGTTTTTTGAGTTATGGGCACGTGGTTTACAATAAGGCTAAAAGGGGCCTAAGCCTGTCGGCCGGCATGTCGTCCAGCTACAAGTTGAACAGAAAGTACGAAAAATACGGGCCTAAGCAGGTTTTTTTCCAAATTGATGTAACATAAGAGCCTATTGCGCAATTATATGTATGGTGAAGCCTGGCTGCTATGGCAGCCAGGCAAACGCTAATATAAAAATAACGTCATTAGTATATTTGAGGGCTCTTACTATGAAACGTTTAAGTAACTTTCGTATCTTTGTGGCGGTTATCGTAGTGGCCACAGGTGTTTTATGCTTAGCCGAAAATACCCTGGCTCCGGCCAATATTATTGCTCCGATTAGTGCAGGTACTATCGCGTCGTCAACTTCTGCGTCCGGGCTTACCAACAAGTACACTGAGACCGTCACTTCCGCGATCGGTGGAAAGTTTACCTTTGAGATGGTGCTCATTCCCGGCGGAAAGTTTACGATGGGAAGCCTGAATAAGGAGGCAGGCCGTAAGGACAACGAAGGCCCGCAGCACGAGGTTAGCATTGAGCCTTTTTACCTCTGCACGACGGAGACCACCTTTGAGTTGTTTTTTGATGCTTACTACGAAGAAACGGTACAGAGAGACAGGGGCCAAGTCGCAAAGGAAAAAGATGTAGACGCTATTACCGGGCCTTCACCCATCTATGGCGACGCGACAATGGGCATGGGCGCAGGAACGCACCCCGCAATTGCAATGACCTGGCACAACGCCATGACGTTCTGCAGATGGCTGTCTAAAAAGACAGGAAACAAGTATCGTCTGCCAACCGAAGCCGAATGGGAATACGCCGCCCGGGCAGGCACTGAAACTGCATACTTTTTCGGCAACGACCCGAACCATCTCACAGACTACGCCTGGTTCGAAGACAATTCCGAACAGACTACCCACGAGGTCGCTAAAAAGAAGCCCAATCCCTGGGGCCTCTACGACATGCATGGTAATGTGCTTGAATGGGTTTACGACTTCTACCAACCAACCGCCTATGTCGCCGCGTCAAAGAACTCCCCGGCCTTGAATCCAAAGGGCCCAAAACAAGGCAGGGTGCACGTGGCCCGAGGCGGCTCATGGCAAAGTCCCACCGATGAACTGCGCTGCGCCGCAAGGTTATTCGAGGAACCCTTTTGGCGTTATATGGACCCGCAGGTACCGAAAAGTAAGTGGTGGTTTCCTCAGATGGGTTTCATTGGCTTCCGCGTGGCACGATCCGCAGAGCGGGCTAAATCTGAGTCGCTCAAATAAACAGGCTAAGGTGTGCAAAATTTATGTTGCGCACGCGTGAAAATAATTATATCCTCTCTATGTCAAATTACAGCACCCCCTGCCCCTCTTGTCCCTGCATGTCGCAGCTTGTACCTGCGAAGGCAGGCAGCAGGAATCCATCTTCAAAATTTGATTTTTGATGTGTAAGTTTAATTTTTCTGTCAACCGTTACAGCCGATAGTCGTCCTAATATATTGAGCGGGGGCAATACCAATGCCCCCCTATCGAGCTTAGTTGTATATTGTTCTGTTTTGAAAGGACGTGGAGATGACAAGAAACACGAATATCCTGGTTAAAGTTGTGCCGGTTGTGGTGCTATCGTTACTTTCCGGGCTTGCGTTGGGCAGCTCGTCCTGTTGGAGGTTCAACGAAGGCCGCGGCAAAACGGCATTCGATTCGCTCGGCGGCAGGCACGCGGCGATTCGTGGCAATCCCGTGTGGGTAACTGGTTCGTTCGGCAAGGCGCTGCAGCTCGACGGCTACGGTGACTATCTCGAAGTGGGCCGGATCCCCGAACTGTCGGCCGAGCAGACAAAAATGCTCTGGATATATATAAAGTCTCTGGCCTCCGACGGCGTCTATCTCATCGACGAAGGCGGCGACGGTAATAATAACTGGCTTGAGTTGTACGACCCAAATGGCGATGGGAATCCGCACATCAGGGCGGGCTTCAACTCATTCAACTACATCGACAGTAAAGCCAGGATAAGGCCCGGCTGTTGGTATCACATTGCCGTTGTCACAAGTGCCTTCGGCAACATCGCGATTTATATAAACGGACTCCTGGATAATTCCGCCTCTGACCTGTCCGCTGATAACAGACCACAGGCAATCGTAATCGGAGCCGATGCGGCAACAAAGACCGGATGCTTCAACGGCATGATTGACGATGTGGCAATCTACGATAGACCCTTCTCGTCCGGCCAGGTCAGACAGACTTATCAGGAAGGAGTCGCCCGATACAGGCACACCTTTGATAACACAAGGATTGTCATCAAAAGCATTCAGGAAACCATAGCCGCTAATAATGAAGCCATGGCACAACTCGATGAGGTCTTGAAAAAGGCACAGGTAGCGGTTCAGGCACTGGCCGCGGTCCTCGCCACCGACTACAATCCTCGTTCTAACCAGGGCAGCGAGATGATTACAGCCAGGCAAAAGGTTCAGGCCGCAATGATGAATCTTCAGCAGTCGAAAGAGTCGCTGGCAATGAGCATTGAGCAGCTAAATGGTGCCCTGCGCCAGCTCAGCCATTTTCTACCCAAATCTGAAATCTGAAATATACCTTGTCATCCTGAGCAAAGCGAAGGTTCTGGCCTCCGAATGATAATAATCCCTCATCACTAAATACCTACGACTAAATACTATCGACTAATCCTCATCTACGCATCTCGCATTGAGTATCTCGATGTCTTCATCGAATTGACACAACACATCGCCGCTGCGATAGCATCTGCCACATCGTTCGGTTCAGGCAGCTTGGGCAAAGACAGAATAGTTTGAATCGTCCTTTGGATTTGTCCTTTTGATGCCCTCCCGTTTCCGGTGATTGATTTTTTGATGCGCGTCGCGCTAAAGCTCCTGACCTCAATGGCCGCCTCCGCACATTTTTGCAGAATAACTCCCCTCGCATGCCCCATCAATATCGCCGTCCTTGGATGTGCATAGTGTGCGTACAATTCTTCCACTGCAACAACACCAGGCCGAAAACTTTTCAACAGCGACTCCGTATCCTCCGCTATCCTGTTGAGCTTTTCTTCTATGGCCGAGCCACTGTCTGTACGAATAATCCCCGCTTCAATTAACTTTTCCTTATCCCGGCCTATCTCCAGGCAGGCATATCCACAGACCTGCAAACCCGGATCGATGCCGAGTATCCTCATTTGGTCCTCCATGTGGTTACATCCTGCTTATCTTCCAGCACAATGCCGATTTCATCGAGCTTGGCACGGAGCTCATCGCCCTTTGCAAAATCCTTATTTGCGCGGGCTTCATTTCGCTGCTGAATCACAACATCAACCAGCTTGTCCACTACTTCATCATCATCCGCCCCGGCTTGAGGATATTCATCCTTTACGATACCCAGAACCTCCCCGCCAAGCCGGTCAAAAAGAACATCAACCAGGTTAAGAGCTCCCACGTTTGTATTGCTGTCTTCGAGCAGTACCTGCGTCAGTCGAACAAGTTCAAACAAAACCGACAGTGCGACAGAGGTATTTAAATCATCATTCATTGCCGCTTCAAATTTTACTCTCAATTGTTTCAGATGCTTGGCCGTCTTTTTATCAGCCTGCCCTTCGACTGCCGTGGACATTCTCTTTCGCACCGCTTTAACCGCTTCGGTTATTTTTTGGTAGCCGCTTTGCGCAGCAAACAGAGCAGCATCCGAAAAATCCAGCGGACTTCTGTAATGGCTGTTCAAAATCAATTGCCTAACCGCGAGCGGGTCGTAGCTTCTGGTCAATCTTTCGTGTGCACCTGCAAAAGCCTGCTTAAGAGTAATAAAATTATTCAAACTCTTACCCATCTTTTGATTGTCAACGGTAATCATATTATTGTGCATCCAGAGCCGCACGAACTGCACGCCGTTGGCTGCCTCTGACTGGGCGATTTCGCAGTCGTGATGTGGGAACTGGTTTTCCAGGCCTCCGCCATGGATGTCGATTGTCTTGCCCAGATATTTCATACTCATCACCGAACATTCCAGATGCCAGCCTGGGAAGCCGGGGCCCCAGGGGCTGGGCCATTGCATAATGTGGTTCGGCTCAGCTTTCTTCCAGAGGGCGAAATCTGCGGGTGCCTTTTTGTCGGGTGAGACCTTAACTCGGACGCCTTCCAACATTTCATCGAGATTTCGCCTCGAAAGCTTTCCATAATCGGGGAATTTTGCGACCTCGAAATAGACCGAGCCGTTGACTTCGTACGCATAGCCCTTTTCCAGGAGTATCTTTACGAGTTCAATCTGCTCGATGATGTGTCCGGTGGCTCGTGGAGAAATGTCGGGGCGATGACAATTTAACCGGTCCATGTCCTCGAAGTAACTTCGCGTATAGTACTCGGCCAGGGCCATTGGGTGCTTCTTTTCCTTTTTGGCAGCGACGACGAGCTTGTCCTCACCTTCATCGGCATCGTCGGTCAAGTGGCCCACGTCGGTTATATTCTGGACGTAAGTAACGCTGTATCCGAGGTAGCGAAGGTATCGAACCAGGATGTCAAAGCTGACGTAACTTTTTGCATGTCCTAAATGCGGGTGGCCGTAGACGGTTGGGCCGCAGACGTAGATTCCAACCCGGCCTTCCTCCAACGGCTTGAATTCCTCTTTCCTTCTTGTCAGACTGTTATAAAGTTTCAATCCCATAGTTCCCTTTCGACACCGATTGACACTTGCCGTATCGGTTAGAGTATGAGCCCGTTTACTGCCCAATAATATCAGTTGTCGTAATAAAACGCCAGAATAACCTTTATAACAGGCGGCTTCAAAATGGAAAGTATAGCGTATTTGGTTACAGCCGCAAGGTTGAATTGGAGGATTATGGAATTAGCGGATTCATTCCTACGAAGCCACTCATACGCAAAGGCTGATTCGGCATGGATATCAATTGACAGGATACGGGGCGGGCGTTAAAGTGGTACGCAAAATCGGCGATATGCAGAAAGGAATCACTTATGTCTTCAGGCAGGAAGAAGTGCCGCCGAGATTCGCGTAAGCGCGCCCCGGCCACTGGCGTACGTACAGGCTCACGCACCGAGGACATTGAACGCTCATTTCTCGACAACCTCTTTTGCGGTATGGGACGGGTATCCAGGGCCGCCACGCCCAACGACCTGTACACCGCCCTCGCGTTGACCGTCCGGGACCGTGTGCTCAAGCAGGGTGTGCGAACGCTGGAAACCTATACCGAGCAGGATGCACGCGTTGTGGCATACCTCTCGGCCGAGTTCCTGCCAGGACCCCATCTGGCCAACAACCTGCTAAACCTCGGCATCATGGATCAGACGCGTAAGGCGATGGCCAGACTCGGCGTGAATCTGGACGAACTCTTTGAGCAGGAGGAGGAACCGGGACTCGGCAATGGAGGACTTGGCCGCTTGGCTTCCTGTTACCTGGATTCGCTCGCCTCGGTCGAGATACCGGCCATCGGATACGGCATACGATACGAGTTCGGTATCTTCGATCAGGTCATCCGCGACGGCTGGCAGGTGGAGATCACCGATAAATGGCTTCGCTACGGCAATCCCTGGGAGATAATGCGCCCGGAGTTGGCCTTCGATGTCCCGTTCGGAGGACGCACAGAGAGCTGGACGGACGCCCGGTCTCGTTACCGCGTGCGTTGGGTGCCGGATACCGTCGTCAAGGGCGTGGCCTATGATACCCCCATCCTGGGTTATCGTGTGGGCACCTGCAATCGCCTGCGTCTCTGGAAAGCAGAGGCCGTGGAGTCCTTCGACTTCGCCGCGTTCAACCACGGTGACTACTATCGAGCCGTCGAAGACAAGATGGTCTCCGAAAACATTACCAAGGTTCTCTACCCCAATGACGAGCATGGTGAGGGTAAAGTCTTACGGCTTCAGCAGCAGTTCTTTTTTGTCACTTGTTCGTTGCAGGACATGATCCGCCTGCACCTGACGTTAGGTCGGCCCCTTGAGAACTTCCACACATGCTGGGCCGTGCAGCTCAACGACACGCACCCGGCCATTGCAGTCGCCGAGCTCATGCGTCTGCTCGTTGACGAGCACCTCATGGACTGGGACACTGCATGGGAGGTCACGCGAAATACGTTCGCCTACACCAACCATACCCTCCTGCCTGAGGCACTGGAGACCTGGCCCGCATCGCTCTTCGGCCGGCTCCTGCCGCGACATCTGCAGATTATCTATGCCATTAACCATCGGTTCCTTCAAGAGGTACGCGCGCGCTTCCCTGATGACGAGCCGCGCATAAGCCGAATGTCACTCATCGACGAATCCGGCGCGCGCTCCGTGCGCATGGCCAACCTCGCCGCAGTCGGCAGCCACTGCGTCAACGGAGTGGCCGAACTGCACTCCAATCTCCTCAAAAAGTACGTGATGCGCGACTTCGCCGAGATGTGGCCCCGGAAATTTTGCAACGTCACCAATGGTGTCACCCCACGGCGCTTCGTTGCGCTCAGCAACCCGCCGCTTGCCCAACTGCTCACCGACTGTGTCGGTGATGGCTGGCTCCACGACCTGGACATGCTCCGCAAGCTTGAGAAGTTCGCCGATGACGACGAATTCCGGCAGCAATGGCGCCGCGTAAAACAGACCGCCAAATGCAGGCTTGCCGAGCTCATCGAGCAGCGGTGCGGCATAACAGTGGACCCGGCGTCGCTCTTTGATATCCAGGCCAAGCGCATCCACGAGTACAAACGCCAGCACCTCAATGTGCTCCATATCCTCACGCTCTACCTGGACCTGAAGCGCGATCCGCAGGCCGACATACCGGCCAGAACATTCATCTTCGGCGGAAAGGCCGCGCCGGGTTATTTCATGGCAAAGCTCATCATAAAGCTGATAAGCTCCGTCGCCGACATCGTCAACAATGACCCCGCCGTATCTGACCGCCTGAAGGTCGTGTTCTTCCCCGACCACAACGTCAAGAACGCCCAGCCTCTCTATCCCGCCGCCGACCTCTCCGAGCAGATTTCTATGGCCGGCAAGGAGGCCTCCGGGACCGGCAATATGAAGTTCTCTCTGAACGGTGCCCTAACCATCGGCACACTGGACGGCGCAAATGTCGAAATCCGTGAGGAGGTCGGCCCCGACAACTTCTTCCTGTTCGGACTGACGGCAGACCAGGCCCGAGACATCAAGGCGTGCGCCTATTATCCACGGGGTATCTACGAGCAGGACCCTGCCCTGCGTGAGGTGCTGGACTTCGTCGCCTCCGGCGCGCTGGCCGGCGGTGACACGAACCTCTTTCGTCCGCTCGTGGACAACCTCCTCGGAAGCGACCCGTTCCTGGTGCTGGCTGATTACCAATCATACGTCGAATGTCAGACGCAGGTGGGCACGCTCTGGCACGATCCGCAGACATGGACGCGAAAATCCATCATCAACGTTGCACGCATGGGCAAGTTCTCTTCCGACCGGTCCATCCGCGATTACTGCCGCCGAGTGTGGCAGGTCCGGCCCGTACAGGTCGCAATGGAAGCTATCGAGCCCTGGGGCCATAGCGGGTAAGGCACGGAAGGATGATTTTGGATTGGCTGTAAGATTTCTGCCCATCCGACTTCGTGTCTGTTCTTTCTGCAGAGAAGTATCCTGCGGATTGCGAAGGCAAAAACGGGTGCTAAGCTCGGGATGTGAGGTGTAGGTCTGGATGGCCGATAAAGAAAATAGCGATATTTTCGCTTGATGATTCTACGTATAGTTGTTACTGTTTATAAAGAAATGCCGGCAAGGCCGGGTGCTAAAAGGCCATAAGATTAGTTCTGTTGGGCGGACCGATAATGACGAGGGTATATGATAGCAAGGGTTGAAGGACAACTTGTCAAACTCGACAGCGGCAGCGCCCTGGTGCAGGTAGGGGCGGTCGGGTATGAAGTGATGCTGCCCAGCTATTGTATTGATGCACTATCGGACAAAATCGGCGCCGATATTACCCTCTGCACGATGGAATACTATGAGGGTACGCCGGGCGGCGGAAATCTGATACCCAGGATGGTCGGTTTTTTGAATGCGGGCGAGAGGGATTTTTTCACCAAATTTATCAGCGTCAAAGGAATGGGTATAAAAAAGGGATTGCGCTCGTTGAGTATTCCGATAGCTACGATAGCGGCTGCGATTGAGAACGCCGATGATAAGATGCTGATGTCACTTCCGGCCGTGGGCAAGAGGATGTCCCAGCAGATTATCGCCGAACTAAAAGGCAAGCTGCAAACTTTCGCGGTTGGAGCCGAAGCGGGCAGGCCGGCGGAAGCGAGATTGAAGCCGTTTCAGGCTGAAGCCCTGGAGATACTTATCGCTTGGGGTGAAAAAAGAACTGATGCGATAGAGTTGATTGAGTTGGCCTCTCATAAAAATCCTGATGTGGAATCGGCCGAGGATCTGGTGCCTTTGGTGTACAGATTGAAGCAGGGAGTGGCAGTTTGAAAAAAGAAATACGAAATTCGATATTCGAATTTTTGGTGTTGATACTATGGCAATAGGCAGAATCATAAGTGGGCAGTCTTTGAATGAGGTAGAAGAGAGCTTTAACGTTTCACTTCGGCCAAAGTTCCTGGATGAGTGTGTGGGCCAATGCAATGTTAGAGAAAAGCTGACAATTGCCATAACAGCGGCCAAGCAAAGGTCTGAGCCGTTGGAGCATATCCTGTTTTATGGCCCGCCCGGCCTCGGCAAGACGACGTTAGCTAATGTTGTAGCGAACGAGATGGGGGCAAGGCTGCGCGGCTCATCAGGGCCGGCTTTGGTAAAGGCCGGTGACGTGATGGGGCTTTTGAGCAATGTAAACACGGGCGATGTGCTCTTCATCGATGAGATTCACCGCCTCAGCACCCCGGTCGAAGAGTTTATTTATCCTGCGATGGAGGAGTTCAGGGTCGACTTTACTGTTGACAGCGGTCTGCACGCAAAGACGATAAATTTTCCGCTGAAGCGTTTTACTTTGGTAGGTGCAACAACACGGGCGGGGTTGCTGAGTGCTCCGCTTCGCGGTCGGTTTGGGATGTTGTATCATCTGGATTTTTATACCCGCGAAGAGCTGGCTGCGATTTTAAGCAGGTCGGCGAACCTGCTCCAATTGCAGTGTGAGGACGGGACGCTGGAGTTGATAGCAGGGCGGTCTCGTGGCGCGCCGCGGGTGGCGAATCGATTGTTAAGGCGTGTGCGTGATTACGCTCAGGTTAAAGGCTCAGGGGTTTTTAGTATCGGGATTGTCGAAAGCGCGCTGGCGATGGAGCAGATAGATTCGTTGGGCCTGGATGAGCTGGACAGGGCGTTTTTGCGTGCGTTGGTTAATGTCTATGACGGGGGGCCGGCCGGTATTGACGCGATTGCAGCAACGCTCGGCGAAGAAAGGGACACTCTCGAAGATGTGGTTGAGCCGTATCTTTTGCAAATCGGCTTTTTGAGGCGAACCAAGAGGGGCAGGGAAATTACCAAGGCAGCCACTAAACATTTAGGGCTAAAGTTCCATAAAAAGAAAGCCGATTCTGAACAGGCAGGATTGTTTGAGAAGGACAGGCAGTAAAATCAAAAAGCTTGAACACTTCTGCTGACGCTGGGGATAGGGTTTGACAATATGAAAGAAGAAAATTGCGGTGAATGCAGCAGAATCATTGGCATTGCTGAACAGGCTTTTGTATATGAGGGCCGTATTGTCTGCGAGCAGTGTGATAAGAAACTGCGTCAGGAAGCCTGGGAAGCCGAAGATATTCGGGAGCCGGAAGAACCCCGGGAAATCTTGGAAGACACAGCAGTTTTCGAATCCATGGGGAACCGGGAGCCAGAAGAATCTCAAGAAGCCCCGGAACGGGACACACCCATTGAATCCTTGGAGAGTCAGGAAGCCACAGGACCTTCAGAACTTGATGAACTCCCGGAACCGAAAGAACTCGAGGAAACGAAACAATTTAAAGAAGACCTGGAAGACACAGCTGTCACCGGACCTCTGGTGACGCGGGAGCCTGAAGAATTTCCAGAATTGGCCGAGGCCGAAGAACTACCGGAACCGGAAGAACCTAAAGGGGTCTTGGAAAGTGAAAAAGTTTTAGAATCCCCGGAGAGCCAGGAAGCAAAAGAACCTTCAGAACTTGAGGGGCTTCAGGACATCTGGAAACCTGAGGAAGTTGCAGAATTCAAGGAGCCGGAGGTAACTCCGGAAGATCTGGAAAGCAAAGAAGCGTTCGAATCTTTGGAAACCCAGGAACCCGAAGAAACCCAGGAACCTGAAATATCCCAGGAACCGGAAGAAACTCCTGAGGTCAGGGAAAGTGAAGAGCCCGTCGAATCCCTGAAAGCACGGGAACCTGAGGATTTTGCAGAATTCCATGAATTCGAAGAACCCAGTGAAATCAAGGAACTTCAGGAGCCGAAAGAACCTGAAGGAGTCAAGGAAAGCGGAAAACTCTTCAAAGCCCTGAGGATGCCTGAACCTGAAGAATTAGAGGGATTTCCTGAATCCGAAGAGATTGAGGAATACGAAAAACCCGAAAAGCTCAGGGATCTCATAGAAGCTCCAGCCGGTCCGCTTGAAGACGAATTGGTCGCAAGTGTCCTTGCATCGAAACCTTCACATCGTAAGCCCAGGCGTATCAAGAGGACCAAGTCAACCCTGGTCTGTTTTTTACTTACTCTCTGGAGCCTGCTGTGTCTGTTTTTACTGTTCTATATACCCGGCCGATATGAGGACTTGTTGAGAAGCAGTGCTTTCGGCAAAAGGTTCCAATTGGGGGGATTTGCTGATGATTGTCTGATACTATCCTTGATGGCTTTGTGGTTTTTGGGGGCTTTAATGATCTTTGTTATTACTACTGGTTTTCAAAAGGATAAATATCCAGTGAGAAGCTCGAGCTATTAAGGTGTTTGGTTTTCTAAAATATACTTTGCCATTTTGGGCGGACGCCCTAATGTGTGGGTGAAGTGGTGGATTAAAATCTTTTCGACTTCGTTCAGCGTTTTTTCATTCGATTCGGCAAGCATTTTCAAGTTGGTCAGGCAGGCGGAGGAATCTTTGCGCAGTCTAATCCTGTCCGGAAAGCTCCCTTCACAGTCTCTGCAAACAAGGCCGTTGGCCGAGCTGCTGAAATATAACTCGTTTCTCGTTTCTCTGCTCTCGTGTTTCGTTTTGCAATTCACACAGTGACTTAAAATCGGCTGTAATCCGACTTCTTTGAGCAGGGCCAACTGAAATAGTATGAGCAGGACAAGCGTTTCTCGATTCTCGATGCGCGTTGCTTGTCGCTCGTTAGTGTTTTGCAGAAATTGCAGGAAGCTGTCGAAAAGCTCGGTGTGCGGGTCGTAATCGTTTGTCAAATTGCTCAGCAGCTCGGTGGCAAGCAGACAACAGTTGAAGGCAAAAAGGTTTTCGCTCAGATGTGTAAGGCCGGGTTGCTGCTCAAACTCGGTCAAGGTGGCGAGTTTTTCCTTGGTTGAATCGGCGAAAACGATTTTGCCGTGAGAGAATACTTCGATGGCCCCGTCGAATGCCGATTTGGGCCTTTTCGAACCTTTAGCGATGGCCTTGATTTTGCCGGTTGCCCTGGTAAATAATGTTACAATCTGAGATGTTTCTGAATAATCAAGAGCGCGTATGCAAATAGCAAGGTCCTTGGTCAGCATTTTTCGTCTTTCGTGCTTCGCTTGGTCATGTTAGAATCCCATCTTCATTTCAGCGCCGGTGAATGGACAGCGTCTTCAACGGGCAATCGTCAATCAGTCGCTTGGCTGGACAAGCCCATCGCCGCGCGAGCAGTTTGCTTTGTTCATTCCTTGTACGCCATCACTTCCACCAGGTGTCGTCCGGTATTTGCTGAGTTGGCCGTCTGCGTGACGCGGATGTAGCGGACCTGGCGCGGGTCGAACCGGCACGTGTAACCTTTCGCTGTGGAAAATTCCTTGTTGTCACGACGGTCGGCGACCATCTCCCATGTCTTGCTGTCGAGCGATGTTTCCACCGTGAAACCGTAATAGCGCTTATCGCCGTAATAGCCGACGACCACGACACGGCCAACCGTCGTGCTTTTCCCCAAATCCACCTGCCACCAGGCCGCGCCCGCCTTATGCTTCACGATGTCCGTAGCCCAAAAGGAATCGGTCGAACCGGCGAAACCGTCGTTGGCAAGTCGGGCGGGGAAAGGATCCAGGGCATGGGAACAGGTGGCCGGCTTTCCCGTGGTCAGGCTTTCCGCATCGGGCTTGAGCCAGACGGCCGTCTCTTTATACAGTGCCAATACCGTTGGCAAATCCCACCGCTTCTTCTGGTCCGCTCGCTGCACGACTTCAACGCCTTTGAGTGAACCTGCCAACGGCCGTGACTTCGGCAGCCTGAGCACGATCCGCTTTGGCGGGTTTCGTTTCGGTGGTTCAAGTTCGACTTCGACGCCCCTGGTTTTTCCCCGGATGGTCAGATTCATCCGGCCGAAGTGTGTGGGCAGACGTTCCACGCGAATTTCCTCGCCGTCGCCAAGCCACCAGTCGGGAACCGCGCTGAGCAGGTGCAATTCGTCGCCGGCTTCATGGACGAGCATATGTCGAAGCATGATTGCATAGTTGCACGCGCCGGTAACGTGCGGGATCGTATGGCTCCAGGCCATGCGTTTCTTGTAGTAGATACCTTCGGGGAATGCATGGGCGGCCGTCGAGTGCAGCAGGTACCAGTAGAAGTCCTCGACGACCTGCTCGTCTCGGCCGCGGACCAGGTCGGTCATCGTAGTATACGCGCCCATATAGGGATGGATGGCTTCGATGTTTCCAGTACCCTTCCACTGAATGGTTCCCTCGATGTACCCGCCGGCGAAATCCTTGCGGACATACCGGCTCAGTGCCCCAACGCGGGGCTCGTCGCGTTTGAACAGCTCGGTCGGCCAGAGTGTCTCGGTGTTGCCCCAGTGCGTACCGCGTCCTTCCCAGCTCGGCGGGAAGTGCTCGAAGCCGGTATGTTTCCACGCCGCATCGATCGCGGCGCGGTAGTCCTTGACCTCGTCACGCAGTTGTTTTTCGTCGGCTTTCTTTCCCAGAACGCGGGCGGCATCGGCCGTGCACAACATTCCGCGCAGGTTCCACAAATCGTAACCGACAATGTGGTATTCCCCGCCCCAGAGGCACTCGCCGTCGGCAGGGGCGGTTGGCAGCACACCGGCAAACGGCGAAGCAGTCGTGCGTCGGGCCTTCATCGTCCACCGCACGGCACGCAGCATCTGAGGGTACACCCGCTTGAGAAACCCGCGGTCGCCCGTAATCCTGTAATACTGCCACAAAGTCCAAACGGCCTGGCCGTTCGCGTCGAACTGGTTCTTCTGCGATTCGAATCGGCCGTCGTCGCGCTGGCGCACGAGGTAGAGTTCGATCGCCTTGGCGGCGGTGTCCATGAAACCGGCTTCCTCAAGCTCCATCACCTGGTAGGCCCCATCGCGTATGTAGAACGTGTCGTAGAAATCCTCGCCGCCATGCACCTCGCCATGGTCGTTGGCAATCAACTGGCAAACGTGGGCTGCCCGCAGTGCTTCTGTGGCCTTCCGGCAGGGCACCTCTATCCTGGCCGCGCGATCAATCACGCCCTGCCAGTATTCTGCCGTCCGTTTGAGCCACAAGTGTGCATCCTCTCGGTCATACTTGCCGGGTTCGTCGATGGCAAAGAATGTGTATCGTCCGACGCCCTCGGCCGACCCGCCGCCCGGCAGTCGCCACGACCAGGAATGTTTGCGAGTAGGGGCCTTGTCGCTCTTTGTTTCGCTCTGTTCTTCCGGCGTTCTCGGCGCCTTCACTTGAACGTTCGGCCCGACTTCAACGTATGCCTGGACCTGTTCCTCGGACGTATTGGTGGCCTTGACTCGAATCCAGACCAGGAAGTTCTCGCCATCCGTTGGCCAGTCGAACGCCTTCTGCCAATCCTTGACATTCGGCAGCGGCGTCGCCCAGTAGGCAATCTCGTAGCGAACCGGTCCTTCCACGGCCTCGACCAGGATAATAGGCATCCACCCGTCCATTGCTCGCTTGCCGTGTGCCCGGCTCAAAGGCCTGCGCTTGGCGCCGACGCGAACTTGTATCACCGTCTTGCCAGAAAGCAGCAGCTCGTTATCGGGCGTGATTCGGCTGCCGTGAATATAGTCTTTCAGGCCAACGACGTTCCAGTTGTTTGCGAAGTAGTCAAAGCCTTCCACCGTCGAAGCCTCTTCGCCTGCCGGTCCCACTGTGGACCATGGCAGACACACGAAGAGGGCGACAAAGATTACAGCATACATTCTCATCATTCCTGCTCCTTCCGTTCACCATTGTCTGCTGTTTGTAGTGCTCCGATTTCCCATATATCCTTGCTCACTTGTATCGCCGGGTTTTGTTTCCAGTAGAATATCAGCACTCTCTTTCGCAGTCCATTAATTGTCAAACGCAGCAGCATTTTTTGCTTTTCTGCTCTCGCCCGTCCCGGTTGGAAATTATTTCATAATACTCTAAAATGAACAATACACGATGTGCCGTCATTTACCTGTTACCCTTGTTAGCTTCGCTTGAATTCATCTCTCTTGCAACTGATTTTTCAGATGCTTGTAAAAATCGGCATAGCTGATCAGCTCTATTCCTCTCTTTTTAATCACCGCTTTGACCTTCTCGCTCGTGAAGACACGCGTGACCGCTTCCCGGTCTGTGCCTACATTCCAGTAGCCTATGTGCCCGATATTTTTCATCTCCGGTGTATCCAGCCCGGGGTGTTCCACGTAGATCCAGGTTCCCGCATCCAGGTTCTCCAGTATATTCACCATCGCATCCACCTTTTCATCGACCGAAGCTCCCCCCGCAAAGCTGCCCATATATTTTACACCTGGTGTCCCGAGAGGCAGCTTGTATTCACCGGACAATTTTTTCACTAACGCTTTCAATTCCGGCGTCGCGGTCGCCGTTCCCATATGGCAGCTCAGATGAGAGATATTATCGACATGCTTAATCGCAAGTTCGATCTGCGCACGAAGCTCTTTTTCCACCTCTTGAAGTTTCGGATTACCCTCCAGAAAACCCGTGTTGGCCGGAAAATTCCCCCGCTGCCTTGTCATCGGATAAAAATATCCGTCAGCGTCCACAAGGCTCGGCGCTTTCGTCAGCGGCCCCCACTTGTAATTCTCCCATTCACTCGTCAGCGTCAGGTGGACTCCAACATCAAGTCCCGGATTCTCATTGAGAATCTTCACCGCTTCCTTAAACCAGGGACACGGGACCATCAGCTCAACCGTTCGAACGATACCTTCCTGGTAGCACTTGATACACGCCACATTGGCCGAATGGCACGAGCCGATATCATCCCCTCTCACGATCAGCCTGATCCTGGCCTTGAGGTGCCTGTCAAAAAACTCGTCGACCATCTTGTTGATTTCTAAACCGCCGAACCCGTGACCTGCCCCCTTTACCACATGCAGCCTTGTTTGCACACCCGCCTTTTTCAATGCCTCATTCAGAATTTCGCTGTGTTTCATGGGCACGAGGTCGTCTTTGTCCCCGTGCATAATCAAAAAAGGGCTGTCGTCGGCGCTGATGTGATTCACCGGGTTGGCCGATTCGGCCGGGTCTTTCTTTTCCGCGATCGGCCCGCCAAGCAGCTTGTCGACCACTCTCGTCGTATAATCGTAGTGACGGTTCTTCTTGTCTTTGTAAAAGCCGAACAAATCGGTCGGCCCGAAAAAATCACACACCGCCTGAACTCTGCTGGAATGCTCCAGGTTACCACCGACGGTTCCTTCCAGCTCTTTATTGCCTTCTGTTGTCCCCAGAAGCGCAACAAGATGTCCACCCGCAGAGGCCCCCCATACACCAACGCGCTTCGGGTCGATATGATAATCACCTGCGTGGGCGCGCAGCCACCGAATCGCACCCTTGCAGTCATGTATCTGCGCCGGGAACGGTGCGTGTTGACTCAGCCGATAGTTAATACTCGCTACGACATAGCCGCTTTTCACCATCCGCGCAGCCGGGCACCAGTCCTTGCTGCCACCCTCCCACGCACCCCCGTGAACACATACTATCAGGGGCATGCTATGCTCGGCCGTTTCATCCCGGTAAACATCAAGTTTAAGCTCTCGACCGTCAACCTTCGCATAAACAAGATCCTTTGCGATTGCCCCGTAACCCGCCTGGCAAATAAACAAACCCGCAAAGACAGCGCTCGCTGAAATAAGCAATATTTTCTTCTGTTTTAAGGTCATTTTCACAATCCTCTAAAAAACGAACAATATAGTATTTACCGGGGATTTCCAAAACACCCTTTCTCGGCTGTGGCGCTAAGCCACTTTTTACGTAGAATATCAGGCCTCTCTTTCGCAGTCCATTAATTGTCGAATGCAGCAGCATTTTTTTGCCTCTGAAATTGGGTTTGTTTGGGTTTGAATTGGGTTCGTTTTGGCATTTTTTTGGCTTTAATTGGGTTCGTTTGGGTTCGTTTTGGGTTCGTTTTTCCTAATTGACCAAGTGTCCATTTGTTCATATTCCCTTTTCATATAACCAGTTACGTTCATTTGACTTTTTCGGAATTTGGGTTCGTTTTGCAAAAAAAGTTTATAATTTCGTACGTAAGCTTTCGTACTTCGTAAGTCGTTTATTAATCGCGGATTACGCTGATTAAATGGATTTTTTAGCCACAAAAATGCACAAAATACACAAAGAAACAGAGTAATAGAGGGAATTTCAAACAACTTGTGCATGAATAGGGCCCTTTCTTACTGATTATTGATATTTTACTTGGGCGGCTTGCCCTGCTCGTGCGGTTCTCCGCTAATCTGCCATCTCTATGGCGGCTCGTATTATACTGAACTTTCCCGAAATATACAATAAAAATCCGGTTTTTTCTGGAAAAAACGGCCTAACCTCAACGAAGGCAGGGGCCACTGCCTAATTGAAAAAAATCCTAAAAACCCATACTTTCCACGATAGACAAAAATACCACAGTTGGGATAATTGTGTGAACGATTGTAGATAGCCTTTTTGACGGTAAATTTGGGGTTTGTGGTTTTATAATGAAATATAGGGTGGAAAAAATAGTTGACCTATCCCTGATTTTTAGGTGAACGGACCCTTATTATTCTGATTTTTCTGTAAAATTAGTAGTGAGGATTCTACTAAGAGTCAGCGAGGTGTTCGATATATGAAGATCGTGCTGCTAGTGTTGGCATTTTTATCAGGTTTGGTAATACTGTGGATCGCGATAAAAATATTCGCGTGGTTGATTTGGTGGATGTTATCACCCAAGAGTTGGTACCTCTATAACGCCCGAACATGGTCGGGCAAGAATGGTCCGAGATTTGTGGCGGGATTCTACAGAAGATATGGCGAGGCGAAGGCCAGCGTATTGCTCATTCAAGAAGTACAGAAGAGATTAAAAAAGATAGATGCAACGATAAGAGTTGGAGGGGAGGCCAATAAACTGTACACGGAAGTGAGAGAGTTTGGCATATTGATGCACAATTCGATCAACGCCTTAAAGGCGACGGACTTAGCGGCGACAGTATTTCCGGCGCTGGAAGCGCTTGTCCGAGTTTTTTCGTACTTGGAGCCCCGTGAGTTAAAAGTAAGGGAAGAAGAGCACTTGGAACTCGAGATTGGGGACTTCTCGGGAGATATACCTCTGGGGTCTTACGAACACGTCGTTAAGAATCCAGCGATGGCCACATTTGAGGAGATCCTAAAGGAATTGAGAACGACAAGCTGGAGAAGAGGCGAGAAGAAGCAGGAGTAAAAGATCAATAAACGAACTTAACGAAAGTATCGAACAGGGATGTTTTTATTGTTCTTTACTTCTGGTGATTTTGATTCGTTTTATTCTTCTTGCTTCAGCGGAAACTATCGTAAATTTCAGGCCTTTGTAATCGAAGCTTTCCCCGGTTTTGGGAATGTACCCCAAGTGCGAGAACACAAACCCGCCTATAGTGTCATAATCCTCATCTTCCGGCAGGTTCAAATCGAACTGGTCATTGAGGTCATCCACGTATGTCCTGGCGTCGGCCTCAAAGCTGTTTTTATCAATCTCCTTTACCGGCTCGGGCGGTGTCTCCTCGTATTCATCCGTTATTTCGCCCACCAGCTCCTCGATAATGTCCTCCAGAGTAACAATCCCCGCCGTCCCCCCATATTCATCCAGCACCACGGCTATATGCAGCTTGCGAGATTGAAATTCGTGGAGCAGGGTTCTCAGAGGTTTTGTTTCAGGAACGAAATAAGCATCTCTCATTTTATTTCGCAGCTTAAAATCAGCCGGGTCTTTCCCTATCTCGGTCAGCAGGTCCTTGGCATAAATCAGCCCGAGGATTTTATCTATATTTTCCTCATAGACCGGTACCCGCGTATGCCCTGCGATGGAGATAGTATCAAGGACCGTCTGCAGGTCGGAATTGACCTCAACAGCCGTGATATCGGTGCGAGGAGTCATAATTTCGTCGGCGCTGGTTTCGTCCAATTCAAGGACGCTTTCTATCATCTCCTGCTCTTCCTCGTCAACAACGCCGTCCATTCTGTGTTGCTCGAGGTCGGTCAGGAATTCTTCCTGCTTTTCTTCCTGCTGTTCCTCAGGCGTTGTTTTTGCCACGCCCGCCAGCCGCCTTATCAGCCTGTCATACAAGCCAAAGACGTAAAGAACCGGCAGGGCCATAGTAGCAGAGAGCATCAGAAGTTTGTACGTTCGGGACAGAATCTTTTCCCCTGCATATTTTGCCCACGCGTGAGGGGTGGCCAGGCTGAATATTGAAAAGAGCGCCACCGCAATAATAAACGTAAGCAGATAGTCGCTGATTTGAGGCCCCTTTTCGTGAAGCGACACAAAGACATGAAGCAATAGCAGCAAAATGCAGCAATTCGTGATGAGCCGATATAAAGAGCAGGTCAAAATCAGTTTTTCGGCGTTTTCCACAAGGCCTTCGGTTAGGTTTTCTCTGTGTACCGCTTTGAAGGCATCCTGCAATTTTGCCAGTGAAAATATCCTCAGCGCCGAGGCGTTAACGGAGAAAAAAAACGCGCAACCGGCGAGAATGCAAATCAGAAACAAAATCCAGCCAATACTCACTTAAGTCCTTTCAATTACTTTAACGCAAAATTTACACTGTGTAAATCACAGCACAGTCTTGCTCTTATTATATACCAAACCGTAACCAAGTTCTTGTAAGATTTCGTCTTCGGTATCGTGCATTTTTTTGGCCTCGGCCTTTGTGCCGTCATCAAATCCAAGGTTGTGCAGCAGGCCATGGGTTATGTAAAGTGCCAATTCAGCTTCGCCCGAATGACCTCGTAATTTTGCTTCTTTTAGCGCCCTTTCGCCGTTAACGACAAGCTCGAATAATTTGGTGGCTTTGGAGCGGCTCTTCTCGTCCGACAAATCGAAACTCATACAATCAGTAGGACGGTCGCAGCTTAGAAACTTTTTGTTTACTCTGCGTATTTCCGCGTCATCAACTATTGCGATACTTACGGTCGCTTTTGAGGGCCTGAATCGGGAGCAGACGCTTTTGACCAGTTTGGTTAGCTTGGGAAAATCAACTTCCAGCCCATCGAAACTTTTGGCGATTTGAACGACTATATCTTGCTCTTGTTTGGCAGGGGCCATAATTGTTAATTGTTTTTTTTGGGTCGAGATTGTGTGTCTTCCGGTTCATCCGGCGCTTTTGGATATGCGACTCGGGCGTGATGGTGTGCCGCAAGGGTTTTCGATATACTTGTCTCTATCTGGCTTAATTCTCGCAGAGAGAGCTCGCATTCATCGAATTGGCCGTCCTGCAGACGTTTCATAGCTATATTATGCACGGCTGTTTCTATTTTCGTTGGGGTCAATTCAGCGGGCATGGACCTGACGGCTCCTTCTGCGGTGTCGGCCAGCATTACAATGGCTGCTTCTTTTGTTCGAGGCTTCGGGCCCACGTATCGAAATTCACTTTCAGAAGGCGGGGACTGTTTTTCATCTGTTTTCTTTTTGGCCTCACTGAAAAAATATTCGACCAGGGTAGTTCCGTGGTGTGTTTCAATGAACTGCCGAAGCACGGCGGGCAGGCCATATTCCTTGGCCATTTCTATTCCGTCTTTGACGTGGCCGACGATAATCAATTGACTCATCGCAGGTGAGAGCTCAATATGTCGACTCGTTGAGCCTATTTCGTTTTCCACGAAATAGCCGGGCTTATTGATTTTTCCAATATCGTGGTAATAAGCGCCGACCCTGCACAAAAGGCCGTTACAGTTAATTGCCTCAGCGGCGCCCTCGGCAACTGAACCTACCAGCAGACTATGGCTGAATGTGCCGGGAGCTTCCATAGCGAGTCTTTTCAACAGCGGCTGGTTGGCATCGCTATAGTCTAACAGAGTCATGCTTGTCGCTATTCGGAAGGTCTTTTCGATAAGCGGAAGTAGACTCTGGATGAGCAGGCCAACACCCAGTGCGGCGCCTGCGTGATAGCCGGCGTTACTAAAGACATGGTGCAGAAGCAGCTTGTTGTCCAAAAAGTCCAGAGAGGCTAAAGTGCCTGCTGTTATGAACACTATTATCGCTGCCAGGCTGTTGACCGTGAGCAGTTTCATTCTTGTGCGGATTTCTCCCAGGGAAAAACAGCAGGTAATTACGCCGGCCGACATTGTCAGGAACAGGTTGATATTCGTCAGTTGATATTCCTGGTTGGTTCTGAGTTCTCCTGCAGCAAAACAGGCAAGCAGACAATAAAATATACTCATCTCTATTGCAAAACGCTGGTCATAAGCGATTGTCAAAATGATGGCTACTGTGACGGCAGATCCGGTGGCCCAGAGGGTATGCCTGGTCGATAACACGGCGAATTTGGTTGTCGCTAACAGTAAGATAAACAGGCCTACCAGTGCCAGAGCCCTGATGTGGTTTTCTATAATCCGTTTCTGGTAGTGATGGATATAGAAAGCTGCTGCTAAAGAAATCAACACTACCAGGATTGTTATAGGTATCAGGTCACGATAACGGCCCTGCTGCGTTAGTTTGAACGAAAGAATGAGGACGCAGAGGCCGACGAAAAGAAGCCATAGCAGAGCTGAGATTAAACTGTCGGTGTTGGCAAACCGGCTTATTTGCAGGAACCGCACGGCAGTAATGTTCTTGCGCACCTGATTTCGCCGTGGACTTGTTTTCTTAAAAAACCGCATTTGTTTACCTCGTTATAAATATCAACCGCCAAACGCTACAGGATATCTCTTGGCCATTTATTATTTTTCGCCCTTTTTCTTGTAGGCCCGCACGATATTTTGGACCAGTCGATGTCGTACGATGTCTCTGCGCGTTAACTGAACGCAGACAATTCCCTTTATTCGATGCAGAGTTTCTATAGCTTCAACCATTCCGCTTTTATGCCCTTTTTCCAGGTCAATCTGCGTTATATCACCTGTTATTATCATTTTCGAGCCATGACCCAGTCTTGTCAAGACCATTAGCATTTGAAGGGGGGATGTATTTTGGGCTTCGTCACAGATGATAACGGCTTCGTTTAAGGTTCTGCCTCGCATAAATGCAAGTGGAATGATTTCAATAATATCCAGCTCAATAAATTTTTTCATCTGAGCAAAATTCATCATATCTTCGAGAGCGTCGAAAAGTGGCCGAAGATAGGGATTTACCTTTGCCTGGATATCGCCCGGAAGAAAACCGAGTTTTTCACCGGCCTCCACGGCCGGTCGGGCAAGAACGATTCTCCTGATTTCTTTTTTCTTGAGCATGGAGGCCGCAACTGCCACCGCAAGGTAGGTTTTGCCGGTTCCTGCAGGACCTATACAAAACGTCAGGTCGTTGGCTAACATCGCTTCAATATATTTTAGCTGCCCCTTAGTCGTAGGCTCAATCACCTTTTTGCCCGAATACACCGTAATGGCCTTGCCCGTCTCGGCGGTTTTTGATGAGCCGTCTCGCCTGATAAAACCGTCTACATCTTCGGTCGTCAGCGTGTTATGTTTGATTAAGTGTTTTTGCATTCTGTCGATAATTTCAGCGGCCTTGTTTACATCTTTTTCCTTCCCGGTGATTATTAAATTTGACTGCCGTGCCGTGATTTTGATGTCGAGAGATTGGCGCAGAAGGCGAAGGTGACTGTCGGCCGGGCCGTACAATTCGGGCAGTTTCTGAACTGATTCTAATTGTATCGTAACTTCCACAGTCTTACTCTATCCGGTGACGGCGAAAATAAAAAACAAATACGCAAACGGCGCTGCAAACAGCGGCGAATCAATGATGTCCAATATTCCACCGAAGCCGGGCACTTTGTTTGATGAATCTTTTGTCTCTGCGTCCCGTTTCATCATAGACTCTACCAAATCTCCCACCTGTCCTGTAAAGGCAATAAAGATACCAAAGATTACTGCCGGCCACCACGCCATTATATCACAACCTGCTCCAAAGAGAAAACTGACTATTACCGCTGCTGTGACCGCGCCACCCATGCCTTCCCAGGTCTTTCCAGGGCTGATATTGGGCGAGAATTTGTGCTTGCCAAACAAAACTCCTATTGCGTAAGCCCCTATATCGGCAGACTTTACGACAATAATAAACATCAGCAGCCCCCAGAGGCCAAAGTCGATGCGAATCCCGACTACGAAGGCACATAAAAGCCCTAAGTAAATAATAGAAAAATAACTTGCTCCACAGTTGGCAATTACACCTGAAGTGCCGCATCGAAAATATTGGTATAAAAGCAGTGCCCATAGTGAAGAAGCTGAGAGGAAAAACAGATAAATCAGGGGCCGCATTTCGATGAGCTGGAACCAATACCAGGTGCCGGCAAACAGGATAGAGGCGATGATTGCAACAGGCGTGAAAATTCTCAGGTTTTTGGCCTTGGCCAGCCGGGACAATTCGAGCTGTGCAGGAATTATCAAGCCGGCAATAAGAATACAGAGAATCGTTCCCTGTACGGTCCTGTCGTCGGCGGACGAAGCGGTCAATGAGCCATCCAGCCATCCGTCGAAAATGACAATAGCGGTAAAGACCACCGTCATTAATATGCCATAAAGCAGTCTGTATTTGAGCATAATCTCTCGTATCTTGTATTTCGTTCCAGATATGCGTTACGATCCACGAGATGCGCTTTTGATAGTACCGAAGCGTCGGCTGCGCTTTGCGTAGGCCAGTATCGCTTTTTCCAAATCTTTTTGTTTGAAGTCAGGCCAGAAAGTTTTGGTAACGTAGAATTCACTGTATGAAATTTGCCAGAGCAGGAAGTTGCTGATTCGCATTTCGTTTGCCGTGCGGATCAAAAGGTCCGGTTCCGCCAAACCGGCGGTGTACAGATGTCGGCTTATGCACTCTTCGTCGATATCTTTCAGACGCAGTTTACCCTTTTTGTATTGTTGTGCAATTGTCTTGGCTGCATCTACGATTTCCGCCCTGCCACCGTAGTTCAGTGCCAGGGCAAGTGTCATACCGGCATTGCCGGCGGTGATTTTCATGGTTGTTGTAAGATCTTTTTTTACCGCTGAAGGCAGTTGAGCCAATCGGCCGAGGTGAATGAGCTTTACCTTGTTTTTCTTCATCATAGGACGAATCCCAACAAGGTATTGGGAATACAGATGCATAAGGGTATTAATTTCGGCTTTGGGTCTTTCCCAGTTTTCCATACTGAAAGAATATATAGTCAGAGATTCGATCCCAAGGGCGACGCAGCACAGGGCTATTTCCTCGACTGTCTTTCCGCCCTGGCGATGACCTTCGGCCCGTGGCAGACCTTTTTCCTGCGCCCATCGGCCGTTTCCATCCATAATTATCGCAATATGGCGTGGAATCTGTTCAGGCGCCAGCCCAAGACGTTCGGCCGTTTTTTCAATTTTTTCGTCGAAGCTCTTCATGTAAAACAAAAATTAACACCACAAAAACATAGTATTTTAAGCTAAACAGTTTTTTATTTTTTTCCTTTGAGCTTCAATTACCTGAATATTGTTTGATTTCGTTTGGGCCCCACACCTATGATTGTAACTGGTTTTCCCGTCATTTCTTCGACCCGGCAAACGTAGTTTTGGGCATTTAGAGGCAAATCGTTGAAGTCGCTTACCTCTGTAATCTCCTCGTCCCACCCCGGGACGGTTTCATAAATTGGGGTCGCCCGTGAGAGTCGGGCCGCATTTGTCGGGAAGAAGCAGGTTTGCTCTCCGTCGATTTCGTATGCTTTGCAGATTTTTAATTCTTTTAAGCCGCTCAAAGTGTCAAGGTGCAGCATCGCGATATAATCGATTGCCCCGATGGTTATGGCGTATGAAACGGGGACCGCGTCAAACCAGCCGCATCGGCGGGGCCTGCCGGTGGTCGTTCCGTATTCGTTTCCTTTATCGCGGATGTATTGGCCGATATCGTTGTCCTGCTCGGCGGGGAAGGGGCCGGCACCGACCCTTGTTGTGTATGCCTTGATTACACCAATGAATTTGTCCACTATTTTAGCCGGTACTCCACAGCCGGCCGACATTCCAAGTGAGCTCGAGTTCGAGCTGGTCACAAATGGAAATGTCCCATGGTCCAGGTCCAGCATGGATCCCTGCGCGCCCTCGAAGAGGATTGATTTGCCCTCAGCAATTGATTTATGCAGAAATTGCGTTGTATCGGTTGTAAACGGTGTCAGTTTCTCTGCGTAAGTTTTACACTTCTCCAATAGCGGCCCGGCACTTATCGGCTCCGCGTCATAAAGAGCGGCAAATATCTTGTTCTTATAGTCCACGATGGTTTGCAGCTTGACCTTGAGATTCTCAAGGTCTGTTAAATCATCCATACGCACCGCATAGCTTCTACCTACTTTATCTGCATAACACGGGCCGATCCCTCGGATAGTTGTACCGATTTTGTTTTTGCCCAGCGAATCTTCCCGCAGCTGATCTTCGGCCTTGTGATAATCCATCACCAGGTGGGCGTTTGCGCTGATAAAGAGCCGCTCCTTAAGCGTAATATCTTGTTGTGCTAATGTCTCGATTTCCTCGATAAGGACCTGCGGGTCTACAGCCACACCATTTCCTATGACGCAGGTAGTATCCGGTCGAACTGAACCGCTGGGCAAAAGGTGGAGGGCGAATTTGCTGTCACCTACCACAACCGTATGCCCCGCGTTGGCGCCGCCGTTGTAGCGAACCACTATATCAATGTTCTCGGCGAGGATATCCACAATCTTGCCTTTACCCTCGTCGCCCCACTGCAATCCTACAACACAACAATTCATTTCTACTCACTTCCTTAAACAAATCGTGCATAAGTCATAAGCGCACAAGGCACAAGCTCCCTTATGCTCTTATTTTCAAGTGATTTTTGCCACTAAGTGGTCCAAAACAGGCTCCAGATTGTCAAATTTTCTATCACTTATTTTGAGATTGGCTTCCCTGCCGTTTTTATCTTTGTAAGTGATAACAAAACGTCCTTTCGACTTAAAATAAGTTTTGTCTATTGCTTGTATGGAATCATAAGAAATTCTTTCTTTATCGCTGATGATAAGCTCGTTTTCGTCGGCGATAAGTTTCTTATTTCTGATTGTAAACAAGTATGCACCGAGAAGTGCTGCGCCGCCAATAAAAATAAAAGGTGACTTTTGATTGAATACCATTGTATCGTCGGGCTGACCATCCTTGAAGTGTTTTTCGTAGAAGCTGTGACGAAGTGACCATTCATATTTGCTCAGGTAGCCATCATAAGCAAAAATAATTGCCACTCCAATACAGACGACCATCCAGAGTATGAGTCCGTTTTTTCTGAATTTGCTTATCGGTGCCTCGATAGCCATTCCAAAGTCCTTTCCGGAGTTTACGTTATTCGTTTTTGTGCGATAACACTGGTTAACGGCTGCACAAAGTTCGGGACTATTTTTTCAGCCATCAGTTCCTCTGCCAGCCGGCATTGATGTTCGAAAGAGGCCAGCGCGTCAAATTTTTCCGTACTTGAAGGGTATTGCCGGATTGTAAAGAAAAGACTGATTGCTTCATCCGACTTATACTTTTGTTTTCCGCTTTCCACGACGCTTGTTTTTGACTCTACTCCGATTCGGGCCTGCGTACGGCAATCTTCGGTCAGCGCCACCACTACGGCCGGTGAAAAGCCAATAGGGGCGGCCGATGGCAGGTCCAGAAGACAGCTAAAGGCCGTTGAGCTGAACAGTGCCTCGGCAATAATCTCATCATGACTGCCGGTATAATCAAAATCCATAGCGAAAGTAACGTCCAGCGAATCGATATCAAGATGACTTACACCGAGCATGTAGGGTGCGAGTTCGAGCACCAGTCTATCCTGGCTGTAAGCCGCTTCGAAGTTTGGAGGATTCGCAACGCCGGAGCCGATACGGTCTACTTCCAGAGTAATCCACCGGTAACTGCCGGCATCACGGTCCTCTTCAAGGCAGTACTCGTTATTGTCGCGCCGGTAGAAACTGCACATAGAAGGGAATTGCTTTTGTATCCGCTCGAAAAAGGACAGGATAGTGTCGCGTTGGGTTGGCAGGTCAAGCTCGGTATTGATATGCATATCGAGATAAAACTCGTCACATAGGCAGTTATAATCTTCTGACATAATTACTACGTCCTCAAAATAACAAGCTCGACACCCGATATCTTTACAGAGACAGAAAATCGAGATTCAAGCAGGCTTTTTATACATTTTAATACTAAGATCACCATCAAAACAATTGACAGGATAATTGCTTAACAACAGCTTAAATCAGATTTTAATTGTCGCACAGGTTCAAGCGTATTTCAAGAGCTAAAGCAACACAAAAACCGCCCAAAACGCGGTAGTATAAGGCAAAAAACTCAAAAGTCTATCACAAAATCAGCTTTTTGTTTGCGATCATGCCTGCCCTCTTGTATAGAGTGCCTTATACTCTAAGGGGGCTTGCCCATTACCTGATGGGAGGGAGGGCACCGAAAATGTTGATAAATTTCCACTTTTCCATAAATCTCTGAAAACACAATACTTATGATATGGGTGTTTTGGGCGAATTGATAGATAACAGGCTTTCGGGCTATAGTCTCGTTGTAGATGCCTGCCGACGAAAAGAGCCCTGTTTCGGGGTGCTCGGCACGGGCGCACTGGCCATATCAGGTTGACGTGCTCCATGGATGACAGACATTCGGCGAGAGGATATAATGTTCCGCAAGAATAAGGAGTGTCCACTATGGCAGAACAAAAGCAGATCAACTTGTTCACGGTATGTTTGTTGGGTTCACTGATTTCATGTGCCGTGGCTGCGAAAGATAAGACAGATGTAGGCCAGGGAAGTTATTCAACGCGCATGCCTGAAGGCGTCAAATTGCCGCCAAACGTAATTTACAGGACAGATAACCTCAGCGGGCCCGTGCCAACAACCGACTGGTGGAGTTCGCTGGCATGGGAGCAGTATTCTTCGAATCATTTCGCCCACCCTCTGGCGATGTGCGCCTCGGAAGAAGGGCTCCGCATCTCCTACCCCGGCTCCGGGATTCATGCGACGGGAAACCACATTTTCGCAAGTTTCCAAAAGGAACTCATACTCGGTCATTCCGGTGTCGAGCAATTCCCTCATGCTCGCATCGATGGGTCCAGTGATTGGTTCGTCGATGTCCTGTTTGCCGAGGGCCGGCATAGCATGCGCCTCAGTTACGGACACGGCTGCCCATTCGTTTTCGCCCGGTATAGCGATGGTGGTGCGAAAATACGCTTCGAGTCCGATGTGCACGTATGGTTCGGGGATAACAACAGCCCCACACTTGGCGTCACGGTTCGAGGATGCCACTACGGTTTGTTCGGACCGACTGCTTCAACTTGGTCAGGACTCGGCGGCAGAGTATTCATAAACCACAACAGGGGCAAAACGCATTTCACCCTGGCGATTCTGCCCGACAAAAGCCGGCAAACGCTTGAATTAGTTGAACGTTACGCCCATACGCATATTGTCGGCACAGAGGTTAAATGGCGCTATGTCCAAAGTAAAGGGCTTGTAGAAACGGATTTTACGTTTGAGACAGAGTGTTTACAGGGAACGCAGAAGGACACGCTTTTCGCCCTCTATCCCCATCAGTGGCAGAATACAAAGGTCTCGCTTCTGGCGTATTCATACAATTCGATTCGAGGCCCTATGAAATTAGCTGCCGGCAATCACTTTACCACAACGATGCGTTTCCCGGGTGTGCTGCCTTCGATGCCCAACAAGGGCAAATACGACCGCAATCTTCTTGCCAAATACATAGAAGAAGCGGCGGCTGCCCGACTCCGCAATCCCGCCGACACCTACTGGGCCGGCAAGGAACTGGGCCGGATATCAAACTTGATTCCAATTGCACAGCAACTTGGCGATATGACATCGGCTGCACACTTTGCCAACACCCTCAAGAGCCGCCTTGAGCAGTGGTTCACTGCGTCACAGGATGACCAGAAGAAGGATCGCTACTTCTACTACGACCCTAATTGGGGTACTCTAATCGGCATCAAACCGAGCTACGGCAGCAGCGACCAATTGAACGACCATCACTTTCATTACGGCTATTTTATTCGAGCTGCTGCAGAGGTCGCCAGGACGGATAAGAACTGGGCGCACGAAAATAAATGGGGTGCCATCGTGAATCTTCTAATCCGCGATATTGCCAATCCGGATAGAAACGACAAACACTTCCCTTTCCTTCGATGTTTTGATCCGTATGCAGGTCACTCGTGGGCTTCCGGCCACGCCAAATTTGGCGATGGAAACAATCAGGAATCGTCCTCGGAAGCAATGAACGCATGGACCGGCATAATCCTCTGGGGCCAGGCCAACGAAAACCACGTGCTGCGAGACCTCGGCATCTATCTCTACACCACGGAAATGAACGCAATCAATGCATACTGGTTCGACGTCAACGCCGATCTTTTCCCCGATGGCTACACGCAGCAGTCGGCGGCGTTGATCTGGGGAGGCAAGACTGATTTTGCAACGTGGTTCAGCGGCAAGCCGGAGCATATTGTGGGGATTAACCTACTGCCAATACAGTCAGGCTCATTATACCTTGGCCTTTATCCCGATTACGTCAGGCGCAATCTCAAAGGTCTTGCAGACTTGCGAGGCGGTTACGAGTGGCAGGATTGGCGAGAGATTCTCTGGATGTATGAAGCACTACATGATCCGGACAACGCGATGAAGCGTTTCAGGGCCGCAACGGAACTGAAAGATCCCTGCGCTCGGGCCTATGCATATCACTGGATTTCAAACCTGCAGGCGATGGGGCGGGTAAATCGAGCGATCACAGCCGACTGCCCGACGGCTGTTGTCTTCACGCAAAAGGAAAAGAACACGTATGTGGCCGGCAACATCACTGCAAAACCGATGAACGTACACTTCAGCGATGGAACGCAACTGACCGTACAACCCGGCCGATTTAACACAAAACCCTGACTACCTTTCAATCTACCTACCGACACAAGCGGACTCGATTCGGTCACTCCGCTGCTGCTGACTGACGAGAAGAGCACCATTTGTGGCAGACAAGAAAACTTGTGTATACCAGTATTGACGAAAAGGCCGAGGAAAGGAACAAAAGCATCGTTCATTGAAAATGTTTGCCAGTTTTTCTGTTTTGAACTAGCCGCTGATATATAACAGGAGACTTCAATGTCAATGATACGGTACGCGCAACAAGGGGGTTCCCGGCGACCTTCCCCAAAGAAGACCTGTAGAATTAATTGAGTATTATTTTGTCGGTTTGGCTGACTGAATGCTTAGCCCTTCGAGTTTGTCGCCGTTGGGTTTTCGAATGGCAAGACAAAACTGCCACGGTCCCGTACCCTGTGTAACCTTCAGCAATAAAACATTCCGGCCTTTTTGCAGTTTCACAGCCACCTTGTGCTCACCGGGTACGGCCGCACCACCCGCAGAATTTGCATGGACCAGCTTGCCGTTAAGCCAAAGCTTATTACCTTCATCAGTACCGAAGTCAAGCCTTGCCGCCTGTTCCTGTTCGCAATGCACCCACGTACGAACATAACCTGCCTTTTTCTGGCCCCCGAGGGCTTTCTGCAAATCGAACATCCAGGGCCGTTCACCGGTTTTGCTGATTGGAAGCATCTTCCATAACACATCTTCGGCATCGGTCTGTTCCGGTCCAAATGCTGTATCATACGGAACGGCGAATGGTTTTGAGTACGGGCCGGAAACCTGCCATGCCATGATATAATCTTCGAACTTCTCGACCAGCCGTATAACCGCTGCCGCCTCTTTCTTTATCGTTTCATTCTTTGACTTATTGCGCAAAGTCTGTGCCGCCGCTTTGGCCTCATCCGGCATCGGTCCCATCATATTGCTTATAATGCCAAGCATTGCAAGTTCCGCCTCGGCCTTTACTTTGTTGTCTGCCAGCAAAGGCTCAACAATTTTTGTCGCACCGGGATCGGCCGACTTTGCAAGCAAGGCCAGAATCAGCTTTTTCTCTTCAGGCCGATCCGCACCCTTCATTAACTCACTGCATATATTTAGCATATCCGCCGATGTCAATGCACCCATACCCAGTTGCCGAACACACCCGCGAAGTGCTACTATCCGATGTGTTCTGTTTGAGGTTGTTTGAAAAACTTCCAGCAGTGTACTTGCCGGTGTAGAATCCGGCCAGTTTGCAAGCGTTCGCACAGCCGTATCCCGAACCTCGGGATTCCGGTCTTTAAGCCCCTGACGTACGACTACAAAACCTCTTGTATTGCCGACCCCCCCGAGCACACGCAGTAAAGAACATTTTGTTGTTGTTGTCGAATCCATCACTGCAAGTATCGGTTCTGTACTGGCTGTATCGTCGAGATTCCGGGAAATTGCTATGACCGCCCGTTCCGCTTCGGGCCGCCCCGCATCCCCTTTCAGGTTCAACAGCAGTTTGATAAGGGCTTTCTGGTGTTCGGGCCCGGCCAAATCGGCAAGCGCCTTAAAAGCAGCCCTGCGAACTTCGGCATCTTTATCCGAACCTGCGACTAACAACTCATCAACCGCTTCTGTAGCATCGCGATCACGCAGAATCTCAATCAGCTTGGCTCTGCCGTCCGCGCCGCTTGTCTTCATGGATTTAATGATTTGACCGTTAATATTCTTTCCTGATAACCGCCGCAGGCTCGACGCTGACAGTTTTTTCTCCACATCGTTTTTGCCGGTTTCTATTACGTTGACCAATACTTGTACCGAACTGGCATCGCCGATATCCCCCAGAGACTTTATCGCCAGCGCACGAATCTCTGCATTCGAATTGGATGCCGCCTTGGTTATAACAGGCCTCAATGCATCCTTTTCGCCCCGCCCAACCAATGCGCCGATCATTAGCACCTGTGTATCATCGTCCAGTTTATCAAGGCCCGCCGAAAACCGTTCGGTAACACCTTCTCCCTTGAGCGTAACAATCATATCGATCGCCATGCCCCTGGTCTTCCAGTCATCGCTTCCAATAGCCTCGATAAGCATACCTGCCGCCTTGTCGGGTTGTGCCTCAATCAAACCTCTAAACGCACCCATCCGAACATGCTCCGGAGCATTTGCTCCCTGGAGCTGCTTATAAATCGCAACGGCTTCCTGGAAACTGCCTTGTGCAACCAAATTATCAGCCGCACTCAGCAATCCGTCGGCAGCAGCGGAACGTTTTTTCTTTCCCGAATATTTATAATGGTCAGAAAGCGTACTCACCGCCTGCGGTGACCCGATCCGACCCAATGCCCATGCTGCGGCACCTACGACCTCGGTATCGTTATCTTTCAGCAATGGTAATAAAACATCGTAATTTCGTTCATTCCCCCGCATAGCAAGCGAATTGATAATCCCAACCTTTACCTTACCGCTGGTCTTGCCGAGTGCATCGCTCAATGCCTTGTCCGCCCCGGGATAGCGCATAGGTTCCAGTGCATATCGGGCCATATGCGAAAGTTTTTCATCTGTCAGCAATGCTCCCAGCGCGTCGATGGAATCAGGTGTCCCGATTACCCGCAATATCCGGCACGCGTGGTCCTTGTCCATTGTTGAGGCATTGCTCTTTATCGTCTCTATCGCACGTAGTTCGAGATTCTTCAGTTCTTTGGGGCCTGCCTTTGTCGCGGCAACTACCTCGGTATCGACGGTTCCCGTATCCGCCCACGATTCACCCGTGGCGATAACACAGCTTAATATTAACAGACCGAAAATTAACTGGTTGCGATTCATTTTATTCTCCTTATCTTGCCAATCCGTCTTACCGGCTTTTTTATAAATGTTACTTTACAGCCTCCACGGCTGACGATAAGCTCTTGTACTCAATCGATTGGCCTCTTCATCGCCGATAAATTCTTCTTTAACAGGGTCCCATTTCACGGTCCTGCCCAGCCGCCGACAAATATTAGCCGCATGGCAGGCCGTTATCGAACGGTGCGCACCTTCTGCTGGAGCCGCCGGCTGTCTTCGCGACTTGAAGCTGTTAAGAAAATCCCTCACATGGTCGTCCACTGGATAACCCTTGCCCAGCTTGCGTTTGGACCTGAGCGATTCCGGATGAATATCGATATGGCCTGAATCGTCCACTTCTATCCAGCCCTCTGTCCCCTCGAAACGTACACCGCAGGAACCCTGTCCTATGTCAGCCCGCAGTATCAGCTTAAGCCCGTCCTCATAATATGCCTCCACATCCTTGCCCACGAGATGATAAATCACCGGCGAAGTATCGTCTTTCCTCGCCGCCCATTGACAAAGATCCACTGTATGGCTGCCCCACTCGGTATACGATCCGCCCGCAAAATCCAGATGACCACCCCAGAATGACCGTGATGCATACTTGGAATTGTAAGGCCTCCATGCTGCCGGACCGAGCCATAAGTCCCAGTCAAATACCTCACGCGGCGGTTCCGGTTCTGCAGGCAGAACAGTCTCGTATGTGTCATGCCATTTCGGTGCCTTCTCGGCATGAACGGTCTTCAGTTCACCCAGCAGGCCCTTATGCACAAGGTTGGCTGCAAACATAAACTGGCTAACGTTTCGTCGCTGCGTTCCGGTCTGGAAGATTCTGCCGTATCGTTTCATCGTTTCCGCCACGGCCCGTCCTTCGGTGATTGTCACACTCATCGGCTTTTCGCAGTACATGTCCTTGCCCGCCCGGGCCGTCAGGCAGGCCGCCGCAGAATGCCAGTAATCCCCCGTAGCGATTAGCACTGCGTCGATATCATCTCGTGCCAACAATTCCCGCAGGTCGATATAAGCATCGCAGTCCTTGTTTCCGTAATGCCTATTGACTGTTTCCTGTGCAAGTTTTCGCCGATTGCCTTTAACATCGCAAATAGCGACCATCTGAACGTCGTCCTCGCGCATAAATGCAGGCATAACATGGCTCCCACGTCCGCCGAATCCGATCGTCCCCATGACAATCCGCTCGCTGGCCGCAGGCCTCCCCTCGGACCCCAGGGCAGTTGCAGATATAATTGTCGGAAACGCGATCATTCCCCCAACACCACGCAAAAAACTGCGTCGACTTAAACCTTTACCTTTTGTTTGTTCCATAGAACCGCCTCCTTTTATTAAAGAAGCAAATTAGTAAACCACCCTGACCACAAAATATAGGGCCAAAAAATCCGTCCAAAAATTATACCCCATCTCCAACAGAATAACAAGCTGTCTAAGAATAATATCAATAATTTACAATCAAGCAGATGGCAAAAAGAAGCGAAGAGCCGGACGTTCCCGCATGATTCTATAAACTTGCTCCTCAGTTTCCTTTACTTCCACAGCAAAGAAAGAAAAAGCAACCGAAGTACAAGGAACATGAGCAGCGGATACCTATAAAGAGCTCAAAGTCAAATAATGAGATTTTTGTTGCCACATTTTTTTATTTTGAGGCATTCTCTTTCTCCCTGTGATTCTACCGGCAACCTTTTAGAGCGTATTAGGGTAGATTTCCGCCAAAGGTGCGTCTACGACCTCGGCTTCGCTCGGAATGAGCGACGGGCTTTTGGTGGAATGTGTTATTTGTCTTCGGTCCAGATTGCTTTTATTGTTTCCTCCTGGGCGAAGCCGGTTGGGACGGCTTCGGAAGTGGTGTTGGCCCAGTACCAATTCTTATCTCCAACGGGATTGGCCAAAGTTCTGCCGCCGGGCATTTGGAGGTAGCCGTTGGGATCGTGCCGGCGGATCCAGTCCCATGCATACTTGAGCCAGAAGTTGCGATAGTCGGCGGGTTGGTGAGCGAACCAGCAGATTTCGTCATAGCCCCATATATAGTGCATTCCGATGTTCTGGCCGGGCCTGCGGCTTGAGCCGAAGTTGTCCAGCTCAACGATATAGGGCAGGCTGTCACATCGCCAGCCGCTCGGGGTGATACCGCCTTTGCTGCGGGTGAAGATGCTGTCCAGGTAGCCGACCTTCAAGATGCCCTTCTGGGGCTCGGTTACGACCTCATCGATCCGCAGGGGAAAGGAGTGAAAGTCGAACATGAGCCTGCCATCGTGGACGATGCCGCCGCTGGGGACGTGTGCATCGGCGAGCAGGAAGTGTCGTCTGGCGTTTTTGGCGGCGTATTTGCGGACCCGGGCCATCATGTCGCGCCAGCCACGTTGGTCCGGGTCGCGGTCGTCCATGATCTCGACCTGGCCGAAGTGTATTGCCTCGACGCCGATGTCGATATAACGAGCAGTGAGATAGAAAAACCACATGCGAGTCTCGAGCCTGCTCATATCGGGTACGGATGAGCCGGTGCGCCATTGATTTACGCGGTGGCCGTCGGAATAGAGCATCGCTTCGTAGTCGAAGTTGCGATTCTCGAAGTCAAGGGCAAATTCGTCGAAGACCCACTTGGGAACTTTGAGCGTCTCGACCTGCCTGCTTACTATTTCGAAGGCCGCGGCCTGCAGAACCATATCGGGGTCGGCAGCGTGGATTTTTTTTACTATCGGGCGGGCTCGTTCGAGCAGCCCATCGAGGCGACTCTCGCCGCCCCACATGTAGATCGCTCGGCCCGCGAACTTGACGCCGACATTTGTGAGCATTCGGATATTGTCGTCGGTGTTGCCTCGCAATTGCTTCTCGACGCGCTCGCCGTTGAGCAATTCGCAGAAAGTAATCGCGCGCGAAAGATAATTCTCGAGCACGGTGCGTGAGATTTTGCCGTCGAAGGAATAATCGCGTTCTGTGCCCGTCGCCGCGGCTGCGCCGGCCGTGACACTCAGAAGTAGCACACAAAGTAATACTGATGTCAACATTTTGTTTTCCATTTTTTCACACTTTCAAAAATGATTAATATTTCACACAATGCACTTTATGCGCACCGACATCTTCTCGTAAAATTTCACGAAAACCGCATTATATTGTCACATCTATCACTCTGCCTCCTGAGCTTTAAAAGTCATCTACAGTGACATAAGTGTATGCTTCACTATCCAAAAGTCAAGTAGAAATTGATCTGATTCGAGATGAGTATTTGAGGGATTTCCTGCCGTGTGTCACTTAGCTTTCCTGTGTCAATCTTGAAAATCACTTCAGATTCGTTCCTTCTGTTCTTACATAAAAAAAACGACAACCAGAAACGAAAGTGAAAAGGACATTGAAACCTGTGTTAAATTTTCACTTTTTCATAAATCTCTGACTGCACAATATTTATGACATGGGCATTTTTGGCGAATTGGCAGATAAGAGGTTGTACGGTTGTCAGGTTTCTTAGCGATTTTCTAATGTCTGGATATTATGGTCGGTGGCAAGTGGCAGGGTCGCGCAAGTGCTTTGATGACAAGGCGAATGAGGTTTTTCCGGTGGACGGCAAAACCGCCCGGACTGCTACGAGCCCCAATGATCGACCCGCCAGAAATAAGTGGTCTCTTTTGCAAGGGGCCGGGGTCATAGGTCAGCTCTATGCCGGGGCTGCCGACGGTGGCTGTGTTGACATCCTCAAAAGTCTCACCGAAGTACACAGTGTGCAGAACGGCATTCATACCTTCACTCCGGCTAAGCTGGACATCAGTGGCTATATACCTGGCGCCGTCAGGCGGTCCTCGTTTAGAATCTCACCATCAACGCTGTAATGTCGGAAGGTCAGTGTTGGCTTGCCCTGCGGGCGGTCGACTGTAACTGCGAGGAATCCGCCGGTCACGTTCAGGTACTGGTGCTCGGGGTATCTCTGGTCATTGCTCCAGCCGCCGGCATGTTCGTTGCTGGCCGGCCCGCAGGAGTATTCACGTACCCCTGTTTTTGCATCCACCGAAACGTATTGCCAATGACGGTCGCCGCAGATGACATACATGTTCTTCTGTTTTGAGATGAACTGTCTCAGCTCATCACCTTCGTATGTAAATCCTTCGTTTGCATGGTTATCGTTCTTGTTTGTTCTATCCGGCCCGACAAGCGGAGTGGGGCTTATCAGTATACGAAATGTGGCGTCTGATTGCCCAACGGTCCGTTTGAACCACCCCTTCTGCTCCGCGCCCCAGATTGTTTTGTCGGGTCCGTCGTCCATTGTATTGGCACTGCGGAAGTCACGCCCTTCGACCAGCCATATCTGCACGTCCTTGCCCCAGCGAAAAGTTCGATAGGTTCGCTTGCCCATTGGCACCTGCTCAAGGAACACGGCCAAGCCCTGCTTGAACGTGAAATCGCCCATAAACTTGTTTTCCATGCTCGGCCAGCAATCGTTCCTCCACGTATCGTGGTCGTCTTTAATGAAATAGCTCCCTACCCGGCGATGAAACTCGACATTGGTGGCCAGGCTGTACATTCTCTGCCAATGCCAGCGGGCCAGTTCTATTGTCTTGGCCAGCTTGTCGTAGTAGATTATGTCGCCGGTATGGACAAAGAAATCCGGATCAAGCTTGAGCATTTCAGCATATATCTTGTAGCCGCCGCCGGCAACATCCTGGTCAGGATACGCCTGACCGGTTGAAACGGTGAAAAGAATCCGTCCGGTGTAATCAGCACGCGGTGCTGTCCGAAATCCGCCGTTTATGACCTGTCCCTTCTTTCCTGCGATGCTGCGGGCCTCTACGCGCACCTGACACTTAGAATCCGCTTCGAGACTTCTCAACTGAAACTGGGCGGTGTAATCGCGCTGCGGCTTGGCTCTCTGCCAATCGGTGGCTTTCCAATTGGAGGCTCCTTCGGTTTTGTAAAGGACCCTTATTTCTCCCGGTGCCCCCGGTGCGGCCCCTTCGATAGTATCAATCGCTGAATTATCAGGAAATCTGACGACAGGTGCTGAATAGGGCCTTCCTGAGCGCTTCTTAGTCAGTTTACCGGTCTTGGAATCAAGATACCGGACCTCCGGCATAGGCGCTTCCGATCCCACCCGTTCAGGATTCGCCGTCAGACGTGTCCAGACTATTGCTGCATTGTCCGTCACCTCGCCAATTCTAATGCCGGTGGCTTGGTACGGCCCATCCCAAGCGCCATTACTGCAACCACAAACTGCAACAAGAAGGCTGATTAAAATCACCTTTGTACCGGATTTCGAAGTCATAACAATTGTCCTTTCTCAATAAAGACATACACAAAGATCACTCCTACTCTTGCCGTGTATCTTAACGATTCCCCGACTCCGCGTCAAGAAGACGCCAAGTTACGCCTAAGCAATCTCACCCCCTGTCATCCCGAGCGCAGTCGAGGGATCTATTAAAAGCAACGCCGGCCGTCCCGGCCTCTTCTGGCGAGATACGCTTCACGAGCGACGAGCGACGAAAAGGCCCCCCCGCATTCACTCATTCACCCATTTACGCGTTTACTCAACTTATTTTTACATTTTTCATTTCGATATTTGATTTATTTCTGTTATTCTCTACACATAATGGCTTGATTGACAACTGTGGATTTCTCTTAAATAATTCCGGCTTTGCTGGCCGCAAGAAAGTAATGTTATGAGATTTGCCCTACTTGATAAATCAAGATATCAAACGGTTATGACCGATTTAACTAATCGATTGATAAGAGGACGACCCGGACTTAGTAGAAACATGTCAGATAATCGCAGCATCATTACCCGTTTTGACAAAGTAGGAAAAACAGGAGCAAATAATGACAAACAGTAAAACAGTTCTCAAAGTCAGTATGTATTTATTCATAAGTTTCTTTTTGCTTATGCTTTCGGCTATGTCGGTGACGGCGAAATCAACTGACAAATCTGAGTCCTGGGTGGACCGCGACCGGTTTCCAGAAGCCTATAGTATCTTGACCAGCGACCATATAATGTTTCCGGGCAATGTAACCGACTGGCCGATGAAGATTGACTCAAAGCGGCAACTGTTTATTGATGACTATTGTATAGGCTCGATGAAAAATCTTACCCATCAATTTCATCAGCCGGCCAAATATTCTGGTAATCCGTTGATGCCCGGCGTTCCGGTGGCTGTTTTATATGATAACAAAAGCGGCAAATTCCGTATGTGGTACAGTATGAATTACGCCGAAAGCACCGACGGCATTCACTGGACAAAACCCGATCTGGGGCCGCAGGACAACAGAATCTTCAATGGCCCCGGAGAAGTAAGAGGATTTATCTTTAATCCCGATGCGGCGGATCCACAACGGCGATATGAGGCCGTCATCGAAAAACGGGGAGACGAAGCAGGCGGGTTTTATGCGTACCACTCCGCAGACGGTCTGCACTGGAAACAGAGTTTCAAACATCCGATTCTCAAAAGAACATACAGTTATATGAAACCCGGTCCTTTCTGGGCCAAAGGAGTCGGGGACACATGTATTTTTCGCTACGATCCTGTATTGAAAAAGTACATTTGCGATACCAAATTCAACTTGTATTTTCCCGAAGAAAAAATCAAGCAACTCGGAATCGTCCAGGACCACAAACCCAGGCTGAGACTTCGTGCCTTTATGGAAAGCGACGACCTTATCCACTGGAGCCGTGAGCGGTTTCTTATGTTTCCCGACCGGCTCGACCCGCCGGACCGGCAATTGTACGGTCATATCGGGTTTGTCTATGAGAGTATGTGGGTTGGGATGATACGCACTATGCGCCTAATTCCCAAAGGCTTCAAACAGGTCGATATTCAATTGAGCTATAGCCGAGACGGTCGCCATTGGTCCAGGCCGAGCCAGCGAAAGCCCTTTATTCCATTAGGAACAGATGACAGTTGGGACGCCGATTATTTAGGGCCCGCAAAAATCATACCCGCTCTCGTCGGCAATGAACTGTGGTTTTACTATTTCGGCGCGCGCAGTGCCAATCGCGAGGATGTCAACGACTGGTCGTTTGGTATCGGTCTGGCTAAGCTGCGCCGGGATGGTTTTGCCTCGCTCAATGCCGGCCAAACACCAGGCCAAATAATAACCCGCCCTATGACGTTCAAGGGTGAGGGTTTATTTCTAAATGTCGAAGTGGCGGATGGCGGCTGGGTCAAGGCCGCGGTGTTGTCAAGAGATTCAGAGCCGATTGAATCGTATACGCTGGATGATTCGATTGCGTTGACTGAAGATATAACTAAGGGCAGGATGGTCTGGAAATCAATGAAGGAGCTGGCAGAGCCAGGTGATGGGCACTTGCGATTAGTGTTTCAGTTGAAGAATGCCAGGCTGTATTCGTTCTGGATTGAATAGTTTGTAATTATAGTATCAACTGTATTTAGGAGATGACAACTTGTTAAAAAGCAGACTTCCATGTATTGCGATCTTATTAGTTGTTTGTTTACTACCGGCTAACTCCAGGTTTTAAGTTATATTTAATCATAGGGGATTCTGAGGGGGGTGTATAGTTCTCTCACTCCCACTCCACCAGCTTCAATCCCAGCCCTACATTTGCCTGTCGAGCCCTGTCGAGATAGTCAAGCAATGAACTACTCACCCCTACCCAAACACCTCTCCAACATCTCCCCGCCTTCGCGGGGATGGCCAAAAAAAGTGCTTTTTCATTCCCTTTTCGGTCTCTTTGTGTTATTTTACTTACCTAAATGCTTGATGTGGACATCTTGAAGAGTGCAGCGAAATATGAGATTAGAAATTGTTCGGCAGTAATCTCTACAACTCGCCATATGCTCGAAGGACCCTCGCGGTGTCTTGACCGTCCATGATGCAATACCACATCTCTTTTCCTTGAGAGCGTGCGTGTCGCACTTTACCGTCAATGTCCGATACGATAGCCTCTGAAATTCTGCCAACAAACTGAACCACGAAGAGCTTCGCAGGAGAGTTACAGAGGCGAAGGATCTGATCTCCGTTGACGCCGCAGTGCTTAATTTCCATGGTTTTGCTTCGTAGTCCATTGCCCTTCAATAGAAATGCGGTCTCGTGACGTGCCCCGTTGATGAGCAGGTTGGCAGTGTAAAGATCGTTTTGCTCTCCCCCCCAATCCTTCTTGTGGAACGGAACACTTAGAATTCGTTCTAGTGCGGTCTGTATTGAGTCTTCTGATCGGTTAAGATAGCCGTCTGTCAGCACGTCCATCACGGTAGCAGGATTGACGTCACGAACCTTGCGAAAGCTGTCGATATCTTCGACGTACAACCGGACGTCCAGCGGTAGGTCCGTGTACTCGGGAAGGTTATGTATTCGGATCTTGTTGAGGCCGCGGACAAAGTGGCGGCACCGATTGAGTGCACTTTGGTATTTGTAGTCGCCGCTGACGGCACCGAATGGGATTTCCGGATCAAGAAACAGGTTCTTCTCAAGTTGCGTCGGGAAAATTCGTCCCAACGATTCGACTACTTTATCCGCCCAAGCGTTAACTGGCGCTATGAGTTCGTCGACGTCCTTCGAGTCGTTATAGGCTTCACTGGCTTTTCTTTCCTGATAGGCAGCTTGCATAGCTGAAATGGCATCGTATCCCTCGTTGACTAGAGCGACGAGTTCTTCATTGGCCATTGCAATGTGAATTCGTAGACGCATCATCTATCCAATAGTTATTGTTGTCGAACGGACTGCCTTGAGCCGCCGCGTTTACACGGTAGGCTCCAAGGCTTTGTTCGCCATTCCATTAGTGTGTGTCAAAGTCATTGTATTTCGCCCCGGAAACAACAGCGACATAGATTTCGAGAAGTGCTTGTTTCAAGGGGTCTGACTCACCAACGAACCGAACTTCCATTCTTCGGATTCGGTCCTTTGCTGATTCATACGCTTGCCGAAACTCTGGTTGAGAGAGAAGATCCCTTCGAGATCCCTCTTTCTTGTACGTGGCCTTCTTTATGCCTGTTGTTTCTCGTGCAAGGTGCCATGCAAACGGACAATCCACGGCTGTGTTAACATGCCCCTTCAACCTCTTCTTTATCTTCCTCTTCGTTCTGCCTGCATAAAGATGAGTGCCGTTCTCACTGAAGAGGTAGACTCCGCCTACGGGGCATTCATTCGGAGTTGTGTCGATGGTAACAGGAGACATGGCCATGAGGTCCTCATATCTTCTGTGTAATCCATCGATCAGATCCTTAAATTTCTGGTCCATTATCTCTTCCGGCGAAAGCTTGAGTTCACCTGCATTTTGGAGCGAGGCGAAAAAAAGTCAGGTGCAACGATCTGTTATGTGTTTTCTCAGTACTATTCTTCAAGTAAATCAGATAAGTTTTTACCACTTTCAGTAATCCAATCGTATCTAACACCAAAACCCCAAAATTTGTTAACATCCTCTAATTCTAATTCATCAGTTAGAATTCCTCGTAATTTGCTAAAGGAATACAATTCCTCCTTATCTTTCCTTTTTAAACAATTCTGATTTTTATTTACTATTTCTGCACATACATTATCTTTTCTGTGTCCTTGATCAATAGCTGGTTTGAAATATACTTTCTGTCCTACTTGAAGTTTATCTTGTTCAAAAAGGCTTGCAATAATCGATTTAGCCCTTTTTCGTTTTTTACTTCGGCTTTCTTCAGTTATATTCACTTCTGGGTTTATAAATGATTGCGCTAAATATTCCTGGCCATTATCGTCTTTAAAGTAATTAAAGTTAACTGCATTGATGTTTACTGAATAAGGTTCATTGGAAAGGTAATTAATTATCCTTATCGTGGAATCGTCTATCTCGGATCCAACAATTAACATTTTATGATCTGAATTAAAATCTATATCATCAACTTCTTTGTTAAATGATGCTGTAAATAAGTCGCCAATATCTTTGTATTCTGATTTTCCGTATTTATTCAGAATATTATTCAAATCTTCATAAGATAAATCTTTTATCCAGGTAGCATAATCTAATGCTTGCGCAATAACTTCTCTATATGTTTTATCTCTTTTTAGCTCTAAAATAATTAATTCCCCAATAGAATTTATCGCTAATATATCAATCTTTTTCCCGAATGAAGTTACAACCTGTGTACCAACTACTGCTAAATTACTTGATAGGATTGATATATCTTCAATAAGCCATTTTTCCAGTCTACTTTCATAATCTAAATGCTCTTTCTTAATTTGAACAACATTATCATCATGAATATTCCATAATTTAATTTCTTGCATAGCTACTCTTTTCTACAATGACACATAACTACTGTTTATATGGTTTCCGTATAAGAACCCAGTATCCTTGTTTATTAGGGACAGACATCATTTTCGCTGCACTCGCCCCAAGTTAAAATTGTTTAGTTAATTGTTTTACGGCATATCTCTTCGAACTGCTTAACTATTGCGTCAACTCTCTTGAGTAGTGGATCCTCGCCGTCAGAATTGTCACCTTCATAACCGTAAATCGTTTGCCATTCCTCCTGCCAAATTTTGTCGAGTTCTTTGTCAAACGCATCATTATTTCTAGTGTCTTTTTTCCGCCGCAATGCCCCAATACGAAGGTGCAACTTATTAATCGGCCTCGAAAGCTCACGTCTTATCGCGTTCAACTCTTCAAACAAGTTGCCCGCTTCTCGTCCATGTTGCGCCATGAAACGATACCGCAAGGAGCGGAGTTGTGCAAATAAATCTTGGCGTGTGTTACATCGTTCGATCTGGACGTATGCTTGATCCAACATTTCCTTTTCCTTCGGTGTCTCGTCGGGATTTGCCTGTCGCGTCGAACCTTCCCCCTTACGACTAAGTGGAGACCTGACCGCTTCTAAGACATCACGCGCCTCATATATGAGCGCAAGTATCTCTTCTGAAAGATCGATTCGACGCTTGCCCAAATATTCTCGCCGCCAAGCGCGAATGCCCCATATCGCTGTCCCTGCCGCAAAAACAGTTGCAATCGAGCCAACTGCTGGCAGCATGAACTCTAATACCAACTCGTTCCAATCCATTCCCGTTTCTCAAATCCGCAACTATTGTATATATGGTTTCCGTATAAGAATCCAACGCGCCGGTTTCGTTTACAATAATCAATCATCCTTATCCAATAAATAATCAATTATCCTTTATCAATAATCATTGAAAAGCGTCTCACGTATATCTGCGATCTTTAAACCCCCAATTTACCAATCCCGCCCCCACCCGTCCACAATAAAAATCCGCGAAAATCTGTGTAAATCCGTGGTTAAAAAAAGCACTTTTTTTCATTTTTTTGTTGAACATTGTTTGGTAATATGTTAATATATTCTTATGTTTGCCAGCAGACAAACGTAAACCGCCAGTAGGCGGTCAATAAGCAATACCGGCCGTCTCGGCCTCAACCGGCTATATACTAAATACGAGATACTAAATACTAATTATTGCGAAGAACCGCACGAGTAGGGCAGCAGCCCAAGTCAAAAAGGCATTATTTTGCATCATAAAAGACAAATATTGAAACATTTTGGTGTATTAATGATAAATAAACACTTATTTAGCCGGCCAAAAACCTCTATGATCTCTGTTAATCCTGTTATCCTGTCTAATTTCTCTTCGTGTTCTTCGTGCCTTCGTGGTGAAAAAATCCGTGAAATCAGTGTTAATCCGTGGTTAATAAACGACTTACGAAGTACGAAAGTCTACGTACGAAAAAATAAACTTTTTATGCAAAACAAAGCCAAATTCCGAAAAGTCAAGTTGAACGTAAATAAAGTACTAACAAGGAATTATGTACAATTGGACACTTGGTCAATTAGGAAAACAAAGCCAATTCAAAGCCAATACAAACCCAATACAAAGCCAATTCAAAGCCAATTAAAGCCAAAACAAACCCAATACAAACCCAATTAAAGCCAATAAAATGCTGCTGCGAATGAAAATTAACACCCGGCGTAAGTCTCTCGGCTACTCCGCCGGCCAAATAAATGCTCCCAATGCCTACAAATCCCTTTGGGATTTTTTGTTAGCCTATCTCGGTGAATTTTTCTTTTGCATCTCCTTCACGCCTTTTCCCATCTCTTCACCGAACTTCTCACCCGCGGCCTTGATCTCGAGCAGATGCTGTTTCGGCAGCACACTCTCGACGAGCAGCTTACCATCTCGGGACCGACCGGCAAAAACAATATTGCTCTTTGTCAGCATGTTCAGCGGTTTGATCTGAGGCCCACCCGAGGCGGCAATAAATCCAGACGTCATATTAAGCATCCGCACAAAGTTGAACGTCCCGCCAAAATCATAGTCCTCATCGTCATTCTCATCGCCGACTTCAAGTATGTCGATGGCAGCCTCGATCTCTGAAGCTAAACCGTCCGGCCCACCAGCCTTGACCTGGTCGATGAGGTTGCGGACGATTTTATCGCTGTCGCCGCCGAATGCGTAGGCACAGTAGCCATCAAGCAGCGCCAAGCGGATTTGCAGCCCCTTACCCCAGATCTTTTCGATCATCTCGGCTTCTTTCGAATCCTCCTCGGCCATTTTGAACGACAGCCTGGCCGAGCTTATCTCTACGCCCCTGTAAGTAGCTGTCTCGCGCTCGATTTTCAAATGGATATCGAGGCCGAGGGCTTTGTACATCTTATCGAACATCCCTTCCTCGATCATCTTGAATTCCTCTTCGATGACCTCTTTGAAGGCTTGTTCATCTTTGACCTGGATGACGTACTTAAAGGAGAACGGTCCGCTTTTCTCGTCGCCGGACTTCATCGATATCGCAATACCATCGCCAATGGCATTGATGAACCTGGTGGTCAGCTTCCTGAGCTTGTCAGTTTCGGCCTTGTCCATGGCATCGGGTGATATGGAGGCGAAAAGATCGAACATTTTCATGTAGCCAAGCTTCATGCCCTTTCGATCGACCTTGGTGATAACATTCGCGAATGCCCCGTTCTCAAGATAGCCGATCAATTCGCTGAGGTCGCCGCCCTCGGGCGCGACCAGCAACTGTGCCAGGAGCGTGCCGTCAACGGCCTTGCATTGCAGCGTAAACGTGCACTTTTCGGCCGTGGGCACAATCCCGATGGCGAGACGGTCGGTTCCCTTGAGCAGCATCTCGAATATCTCAATGTAGAAGTCGACAATGGCGGCAGGATCCACCATAGCGGTCTTGCCCTGCTTCTGTGTCATCTTCAGCAATCCCTTCATCGCCTCGATCTGCGCAAAAACCAACGGTGCGAACAGCTTCGAAGACTGCTGCACATTTCCGTACAACCAGATAGGCGAAGCCCTAAACAACTCCTTCTCGCTCTCGTCCAGCACAGCACCCAATCCGCGTTTCCTGCCGATCCGCATCTTCTTGAAGCGTATCAGCTTGTCTCGGGACCTGGGCGGACACATTACGGCAAACCGGCCTTTCTTCGTAACGATTGCTTCTTCATGCCCGTCCACTGTTATTTTGGAGATACCATCATCGTCGGCTTCACCCACGTTTGGATTTTTGGAGACGAAGGTGTCGTAATTGTTGACCTGTACTAAAGCCCCTACAAACAGGTTGGCAAAGGGGTTGACCTCAGACTCCTTACTCGGCAGGTTTACGCCGAATATCGCGAAGGTTCCCTTTACATTAACACCCCTCGGCTTCTCACTGCCCAGCCTCTCTGCCAGTTTTGAAAGCAACTCATCTTTAATATCGAGCGACTCCGGGGCAACACCTTTAAGATACTCATTCACGGACGCGGCGGTGCTGTCAAGATTGTTTACCCTGACACAGAACAGCGTATCGGCCGGAAGCATCTGCAATGCCCGGTCCCTCGTTTTTTTCGCCGCGTCTGCTGCCCAGGCACTACCGACTATCATCAGTACTGCCAGTACGGTGATTACGCACTTCCTGAAACTTTTGGAATAAGTCATAACCGCTCCTTTCCTATATACCTTGTCGGTTCCTTTCATTTTCAAGCCCAGCTACAACGCCAGGCCCGTATCTATCCAAGTCGAGATTTTCCAGATAGATAGCTTCATAACGTTCCCAATTTGGCTACGTCATAACGGCGTACTATTATAACATAATATACGCGCAGGAGCTTGGCTATATTCACATTCTTGTGGAATATTCTGCCGAATGTGGATTATAGGCGCACTTTTTGAACGACGGACTTTGAATCCGGCGCTAAATTTTCACTTTTTTATAACTTACTGCAAGCGAAGGGTTTATGAGATGGTCATTTTTGGCGAATTGGTAGATAATGGCCTCCGTGGTTGTATCTCGGTTGTAGGTACCCCCCCCAAAAAAAACCTGAGAAACAGGGGATACAAAGTATGCCTAAACACGAGAACTATAGTAAATTAGAGTGGATATTTCGATGCATTTGGTTAGAGAAGGTCGACCAAGCCTAACAGGAAACCTCGAACCGCTTTATATGAGAATTACTGTCTGAGTCCAATGCGATATTTTTCATTGTGCCTTAGGGTCCGCCTCACGCGACTGCACGATGTGTTTATTTGAACTTCTGGTTCCTGATCTTTCGGAATGTCTATATTAACACTTAAGGTCGCGCCGCTAATGCTCATTGAGGTAACATCCAACTCTATGGTCCTGTTAAAGGTTTCTTTGTTTTCATTTTTGATATTTCGTTTTGCCCATGTCAAACCGCTTGTTACCAGGTTCCGCCGGCATGCCCGAAGGTAAGCGGTATCTGATTGGAACAGGATCTTATTCGCACTACCGGTTAAAACGATCATCATGGCTCCGATCAAGCCTATTGCTGCTACTACAAGTATCAATACAAAACCATTTTGCTGCGGATTTTTCATCTTTACTCTTTGACCTTTCGAAAAGCACCAACGAAATACAGATGTGAACCGGCCATCTTTTCTTCCGAACGGCCCCGAACATGATGCTCTATGTGTGTTTTAACCTCCACGGCATAACCGGCCCTGTTGTTTCTGCGGACTTGCCATTCTATTTTAGCATTCGGCACGGACCATACTTTGGTGTCTTCTTCATAGTGTTCCTGAGCGGTCGGTAAGCTGCGTCTGAGCACCTTGCCTTCTTTCAATTGATAGCAGACAATACCATTTGGCAATTCAATCAAAAGCAGGTCCTTATCTGTTGTATATTCGGTGAACGATTTCGGCAGTCCTTTCGCAAGGTCAACATCCTCATGCATTTGCTCCAGCATATTGAGCACACTTGTGTTCTCCTGTACAATCCTATAGGAACGCGGGATATCGCTAATAATGGTAGTGAACAATTTCGACACAACAATCGATACAGTTGAGACAATGGCCAACGCAACCAACAATTCCACCAATGAATAACCTCTGCGCATTTCTACTGCTCCCGCTCGTCCAAAAAATATCTACACAATTGAACTTTAACTTCCTTACTGAAGGTCTTGCCATTTGCCGTCACTACCACCAATTTCATACCCTCCCATTGGCCGGCCCCCGCTGACTCTTTGATAGAAACACTCAGGTTAGGCCAAAGTCGCTTGAAATCTTCGTCCCGAATCGCTTCACCCGTTACAGTTATGCTGTCAAGTTGTGCCTGGGCGGCTGTTATACAGTGTTGCCTCATCCACTGCCAGCGATTGAGTTTTGCGAATGTTCGCAGTGACAATGCCAAACCAGCCATAACCATTCCCAAGACCGCAAGCGCTACTATTATTTCAGCCATTGTAAATCCGCCGTGTTTTATCCTCTTACAAGACATAACTTTGCTCCATTTATTCCTGTTACGGCATCACTTGGTTCGCCAAAGTGTTAATAATGGCAATACTCGGGGAAAATATGGCATAAACAACAAAACCTACCATTGCTCCCATAATTAGTGTTACACAAGGCCACATTATGAACCTGACAAGGTTGGCATAGTAGCTATAGTTCGAGCGATAGAGCGACTCAAGTGTTTCTAATACATTCAAAGTATTGCTCTGATTTACCTGCTCATCAAACGCCCAAGCCAGAGGAGATCCTAATCCGGTTTGCCTGGCCGCAGTTGCAATATTGTCACCTTGCTCTACTTTTTCCAGCCATTTTTTTAGTCGTTTTCTAAAACAATTGTTCACATCCAGCCCGAGTGTATTAGCAATCGCATTATCGACCGTACCGTCGGCATTGAGTGACAACCTCAGAAGCTCAACCACCTGTACCATCGAATAATTCTTCTCAAACCAGTGCAGAACAGGCGAGTGCCATTTAACAAAATCAACAATTCGCGAGGTTAAATAAGGCTTGTCCGGCCGACGGGGCCGAAACTTAATCCGAATCGAAGCAGGGACAACCACAAGAACTACGAGCGCAAATACCAAGGCGATTAACCACCCATAGTCATAGGAGATAAAATGTGTGATCCAGATTAAGATTCGAGTGGAAGCTGGAAACTGTGTGTCCCCTGTCATTTCTATTAGCACCTGGTGAAATTGCGGAAAAACCGTCCACACTAATCCAAATACTATGAAAAACATAAAGGCTATTAGTATTACCGGGTAAAATGCATGAACCGGCCTGATTTTTCTGCTTTCATCGGCCTTGGCGACCATATCAGTTTCAATGCTCTTAATCGCAAGCGGGAGCTGGTCAATCCGCTCGGCAGCAGCTATCATTGCCACTACATAACCGGGACATTTAGGGTAGCCTCGCTTGATTGACTCGCTCAGTGAGTAGCCCTGAACCAGCCATTGTTGTATTCTTCTTAAGATTCTTGACCGTTGGTCTCTTCGCCCGCTGGCTGCTGATTCAAGGGCCATAGGTAACGGCAGGTTCTGCCGCATACTCGAACCAATTGTCGAGACGACGTATGCAGCAGTCGCGTGCCGGGATGTTAAACCGTAAGCTATGATTGAACCTACGAATAAAAAAAAGAATATTAAGCCGACAATCGACAAAGCGCTAAACACAAAGCCTACCGTTACAAATAAGAGTAAAAACGCAAGAATTATGAGCATCCATTTTGCACATAGCTGAGGCCAACTTTCAGAATCGGGTTCACGTCTTGTCATCAGCACAACCATCAATGTAACGACGAAAATAACGGGTACAAATAGTATATTCTCAAACGAGTCTCTCAAAACGGCAGCATAAGCCACCAAGAAACATACGACAGGCAATATAACCAAAGCAATACCCGGCCTCTTAAAAGCCAGGATTACGCAGAGAAGCAAAGTTAATATTGCTATAATTTCAAACATACTCTACCCAATCATCATACAGACAACTGCGTAATAATTGTTATCATTGGCAAAAACATCGAAAGTACAGCCATTGCCAAAACTCCTCCCACAACAATCAGCATAACAGGCAACAAGACCGCCTGCAGCCTTGCCTGTCCGCATCGTGCCTGCTCAGAATACATCTGGCCCAGACTGTAAAGGTTGTCCTGCAATTCATTGCGTTGCGTGCCCAGTTGAATCGAATACAAAAACAGCCTTGGTATCATCTTACACAATTGTCCCGCCTCTAAGATATTAGCTCCCTGTTCGATTTGGCTGGCAAGCATTTCGCTTTCCAAGAGGAGTTTTTCGCTTCCGGTTGAAGCAGAGCCTAATCTGAGGCACGCCGGCATATCACAACCGGCAGCAACCATCATAGCCATAGATTCGGCCATTCTGCTAAGCACACTACTATGGTAAACCCTGCCGATAACCATCGCCCTCAAAAACAGCGATTCCTTAAATCTTCGTCCAGCCGGAGAAGACGAGAGTAACCCAACCATAAAAATTATCGCTGCGATAAGAACTCCTGCGCCTATCCAAAAAGGCACTATATTTTCCGTCACACCTAAGAATAATCGAGTTAGCACCGGCAACTCTGCGCCCCCTGTCATTTCTGTCAGTATGGGGCCGAATTGTGGGATTATTATCATAAATATAGCTGTTAAAATAACCGCAGCCAGGGCCAGGATGACCGCAGGATAGCTCAATGCTTCGAAAATTATCCTCCTTGTTTGATGGGCCAACTCCAGATGCCTGTTAAGACTCGTCAACATCTCACTTAATCTTCCTGTTTCAACACCCGCTTTTAATATCCGGCCATAGAGAGGTGGAAAACGCTTCTGTCTCTTTTCAAACGCTTCCTCAATACTTGTGCCTGCTTCAAGTTCGCTGGCAATAGCATCAATGAGTTTGCGCATTGACTTCGAGCGGATATCACTTGCAAGCTCTCGCATCCCCCTTTCCAGAGGGATTCCAGCCTTTGTTATTGAAGCAAGCTGCTGATTGAAAAGCATAAACTCGTTTCTTCCGATGGCAGTCTTGGGCTTTGGGGCTTTGGCCTTTTCAATAGAATTAACAGCAAGCTCCATTTGTTTAAGTAGCTCGCCCGCCTCTTGGCGAGTCCCAGCTTCAATCGTGCCTTTCATCAGCCTGCCTGCCGATGTCAATGCATTGTATTCAAATGTCGCCATTTTCTGCTCCTATTAACTACGGAGGATCCACAGATATTTCGAGTTTTATTTGATTAGTATTAGCTCGTACTGATTCCACAAACTTTATTCAGTTCCTCCTGTGTTGTGACGCCCTCACTGACCAAGCGCCTGCCGTCCTCAAGCATATTCGTATGTCCTTTACTTTCGAGGATATCTTCAAGCTGTTCCAGGTCGGCTTTTGCCAAGATGGCCTTTCGCAACTGTCCATCCAGTTGTACCATTTCTGCTATGAGCACCCGTCCTTTAAAGCCGGTGTTAAAACAGTCGTCACATCCTACTGCTTCAAATCCGGCCCTTGTGGACTTAATCTTTCTCTTACACTTGCTGCAAAGTTTTCTGGCAAGCCGTTGGTTGAGGACTGCTGAGACGCTTGAGGTTACCTGGTAAGGCTCAATACCCATCTCCAGCAACCGTAAAAATGCCCCTGCAGGCGTGCCGCTGTGCATTGTACTCATTAGCAAATGCCCGGTCAGTCCTGCCTCGATAGCAATTTTTGCGGTCTCTGCATCGCGGATCTCTCCAATCATTAAAACCTGTGGATCCTGTCGCAGCAGGGACCGCAGGGCCGTTGGAAATGTCATCTGGCCGTGCGGTGTAATCTGGGTTTGTGTAATGCCTTCGATTCTAATTTCCACGGGGTCTTCGAGAGTTACAATGCTCTTGCCGGGAAAGCTTTTTAGAATGTGTCGCAGAAGAGCGGCGAGCGTGGTACTCTTTCCACTACCCGCTGGGCCGGTTAGCAGTAAGATACCTTGATTTTTTGCAGCAATTCTCTTCAAAGCTGTGTACGTACTCTCCGAAAATCCCAACCGCCCCAATTCCATAAGCTCTCTATTTTTGTAGAACAGCCGCACCACTGCTCTTTGACCGTGTATCGTTGGAAAAACTGCAAGCCGCTGGTCCGTAATCCTGCCATTATGGTTCTTGCTGATTTCAATCCGACCTTCCTGGGGTATATCGCTTCGATAGGTCAGGAGGCCTCCCAGCACCTTCAGCCTTGCAACGATGTTGTCAGACAAGGATTTGGGCACTTTTTCGACTGTGCTTAAGACGCCATCAAGACGAAATTTTACAGCCAATTCGGAGCTCATGGGCTCGAAATGGACATCGCTTGCATTGGATTCTATGGCTTTTTTGAACAAATCGTCCACCAGGGATACCACATCGTGGGCATCCATTTTAGCACCGCAAGAGCCGTTTTTACGATCATTTGCACTCATATCATTACCGTTTGATGTCAGCAAATTTGGCATTTTCAACTAACTGGCTTCAAAAGTAAGAGTCAAAAGCACCTAAAATGTTATCTAAAAAAAAGATTTTTCCATATAATTACCAAGTTTTTTGTTAACATAGTAGTTAGGTGCTCACTCTTAATAAATAGAATAACTGAATTGGCGTTTATGTTTGGTAAGGCCGTTAATTACGAGCTGACTTGGGACTTTACTTTTTCCGGGGCTGTAGATGAAAGCCAGCAGTGGATATTGTCTGCAATGCAACGCCACGGCCAGGGATTGGTCACAATACTCTGGCGAATATTAGGGAATGAACAAGATGTTTGTGACGCCTACCAGAACACTTTTTTACAGCTCGCCCATTACAAAGGAAGACAAAAGCCCGAACATATAAAAGCGTATATTTTCCGTGTGGCAAGCAACGCTGCAGTGTCAATGTTAAAACACAGAGCCACTGAAAAAAAGAGATTGTCCACGGCTATTGTTACCAGAGAGGGCGCTATCTCGCCTGAAAATGAGCTTGATTGTAAATACTTACAGGAAACTTTGAGATGCCATATAGCCCAACTGCCTGAACATCTAAGGAACGTCGTAATGTTACGCGATCTGGGGGAATTATCTTACGCACAGGTAGGCAGGATATTAGACATATCAGCGGCAACTGCGAGGGTCTATAGATGCAAAGCAATCCAATTGTTGGCTGTATGGATGGGCAAAGAAAGAGAAGAAAGAAAATGATAAGTATAAACAAAAACAAGGGGACACCATTTCGGAATAAATCTCAAAATGGTAGTTCTAACAAATGCAGACGAATCAGGGCCTGGTTGCATAAAGCTATAATCAGCCGCTTTCATCTCGATGCAGACTGGGTACAGAACCATATTGCGAATTGCCCAAGATGTAATAAGCGACTTGTAAACATCGGTAAAGTCAATCTTGCACTGTCGGCCATGAAATCTCAACCACACAAGCTTGATTTATTGATGCGTGCAAATACTCAGGCCATTGGTGTATTGAAACACAGTCTCCGAAAAGCACCGAAAGCCCAAAAACTTAGGATGATGCTGCCCGAACCCAATCTCTTGGAAAGGTGTAGCAAGTATATGCACTCCGCTGCAAATGTAGCAGCTTGTATCGCAATTTTACTTCTTATGAAAATCGGTATTTTTTCCTCTATGGATAAGTTCCAAACTCAAGGCCAAAAAGTCGTCGAACAGTACTATGCCAGCCAAGTAGGTGAAGACTTGGCAGATGAGGTTTTCTCCGCTTAGTTAGGGGATAATTTCGGGATTCCCTCTTTTTGGTCGTTAACCTTGTTGATTTTTGTGGGTGGTCTGACACTTAATCCCGTTTCATTCATTGCAGCATCCTTTCAATTGCAACTTAATTCGACATGGAAGCATCTTCCATCCTTAATACAGGAAAAATCAGGCCTCCGCTGGACATCTCTTCGTGAGATTCTACAAGAAAATCCGGAAGATTCCTTAAAATCAGGTTCGTTAAGTAATTAAGAAAATAAATCTCTTAGAAATAATCTGCAAATGCAGAAAAACTGAAAATCAACTCCCGCAACCATTGGCCAAAAAAATTAGAAAACTACCGCACAGCGATCCACCGTCAAACTGTTCAACCGTTAAACCGTTCAACCGTATTTTCAGTCTTCGGCTCAGGCAGCTTCAGCTCTGTAATTATAGCTCCAATAGTGGAGACAATAGCAAACACGAATACCGGCCAGACGCAGCCCGCGGAAATATCGCCAATCGGCATTTTCTTAACCAGCAGGGCAGAGGCTAACGTATAAAGCAGCCCAAGTGCGATACCGCAGATAGTCGAAGCCACAAACCTTTTCCACAATTTCGCCCCGCCGCAGCCAAGAGTAACCAGCGCCCCACAAGCCAGCGGCACCAGCGCCGCAAGGTACCAAATATCTCTCAAACCCGGCGTATTCCCGACATTTTGAAGGTAATTGTAGTCAACGGATGCCAGGCCGAATGCTGCGATCACAGCCCATAAACCCACGTACCAGTATCGCGGCTTTATGGATGCCCGCATCTCGGCCCGCTTGCGCATCCTGCGCCGTATCGTCAATGGCCAGTTATAGAACAGGCGAAATACCCAATGCTCCAGCAATGCCCCGTGCTCGCCGAAAACCGGCACAATATGTACCGCTTCCGTCGACCAGTGCACAGCCATAAACCTTGCAAGCGCGGGATAGCGATATGACATCTGAATAGGAAATGCCAGATAACCGATATACTTGAAGAATCCCAGGAACACCGCAATATTGTAATCCTTGAAATTTCGCTCCCTTATAACCAGATACAAAACATAAAAACCGCGAACCAGCGAACCGGGTGAAATAGGTGTGATCTGGAACAGCACCAGAATAGCCGCCACTGCCCCGGTTGTCTGGGCTGCGGTTAGCTCCGGGTGCGTTCGTGTGTAAATCCACGCCACCAGCACTGAGACAATCTGCGTCACAGGCAAAGTGCAGACGTGTACTGCCAGGCTCTTAAGATACTTCTGTATATAAGGTTCTTGAATCCGTGAGAGTATTGTTTGTGCGTCCTCATCGGTGAGGATATGTTTTTTCTGTCCATCGCTTACCATATCCCGCATCCACTGCTCTCGAAGTTTGGCGCTAAAATAAAGTTTTATTGGCCGAACAAAAATGTAGTGAAGCTTATCCTTAAAGAACACCCGGTCGGTGAGGAATCTGTGGAGGCCGGCCGGCAGAAACGACAGCGGGCAGTGAAGCAAGAACCGCATCCAAGATGCCGCGACCTTCGGCGCACGTTCGCCGTCAATGCGTCCTGCCCTGTGCCAGAGAATTACTTTCTCAATCATCCGGCCCCGGACCGCGTGGCGCAGATAATCGGTGCTTGTGAGCATCGCGGCGTAATGGCTTCGCCAGTCGGGCCGGGCCCAAATCCGCCGAATCAATTTGCCCAAAAACGGTACAACGCCGATTACGTAAAACAATATTGTTGACGCCTTGCTGCTTCGCATTTTCTGTTCGCAGGATTCATCGACGAGGTTTCGCACTTTCCAGCCGGTGACGGCGCTATCGAGTATAGTCGACCACAGTTTTTTGCTGTAAAAAAGTCTAACGTGATTGTGCGCGATGTCCGGGACCGAGTTGCGATATACATTCTCAACCGCTTTTAGCTCATCCAGCAATTTTTGGCTGTCGGCAAATTGCTCGCTGTTGGCCCGCGCAAAGGCGTCAAGCTTGCTAATACTTCCCCGGTCAAACTGGACCAGAGAGCCTCGGAAAAGTCCTTTTAATATCAGCTTGAAATCGCCCGGGCTCATCGGCAAAAATGGCAGCAAGGCCAAACCGGCCCTGAAATCGACCGCAACCAATCCGCCCGAAGGGTTGTCTTCGGTGTCTCTGCGTTTTAGGCAGTTCGGCTGGCTCATGCACGTCCACCATTCATACTGCCGGGCAAACTCATACGCTCCCATATCGTTCAACAGCTTAACAAAGTCACGCATGAATTTGAGCTTTGCCCGGTATTCCGGTGAGCCGAGTCCGCCAGTAGCGGATTCACCGGCCTTGTCTCTGCGCTTGAGCGAATCAAGATGGTCGTCGACTTCCAATTGCCACGTCCGCCCGTCGATCCATTCGCTCAACTCCCCGCAGCTTCCAAGTCGGCCGTCGACAAACGTAGCGTAGATATCGGTCACCTTATTTTCGTCGCCGAATCGAATTTTCGCCCCGCGCCGGATGAGTTTCTGCCATATCGCGCCTGCCCTTGCCGCGGCCGGGTTGACCTGAAGCTGAAATGGGCCCTGGAAACCGACCCAATAAAGTAGGTTGCGAAAGAGGCGCGAAAATGAAGAGGGCGGGACAAGAATCTTCATCGCGTAGACCCGGCCAACTTCAAGGCCTTCGATCGGTTCTTCGCCGGCCTCGATACTCAATATCTTTACCCGGTAAACCTGGCCGGCGAACCCTCCGCCGACAAAATCCTCGATAACCAGATGCACCCGCGCCGTTCCCGTTTGCCCGACACCGGTAACATCATAAGCAAGCCCGGCCCCGGGTTCGTAACGGGCAATCCTCATTGGCCTGTGCAAAGCGCAGCCGCGAAACCCCTCCTCTAATTTCCTTATAACCTGAACGCTATATTCTGATGCCATACCCATTGTTTATCCAACGATCACATCGTAAGTGCCCGAAAGCCAGACCTTCAGGCAAAACAGTAAAAGTATCGCGGCAAAGACGGCCGCTAATAAATCATCGGCCAGAACGCCCCAGCCCCTGGGCAGGTTCTCAAGTTTGCGGATCGGCCAGGGTTTGACGATGTCGAATAACCTAAAGAGGCCAAAGCCCAGGGCCGTTATGATAAGTATCTGCCTGGTGGATATATCGGCTGTGATAAAAAATGGGACAGCCAAAAACGTAACCGCCTGGCCTGCGAATTCATCTGCGACAACTTCGCCGGGGTCGGATTTGCCCGTTGCCGCGATTGCGGCAGGGGCGAAGATGACGCAGATAACAGAACCCGCAACAGCCAAAACCGCCATTACGAGGGATATCAAGGGGGCCAATACTCCGAAGTGGCACATCAGCGCAAAGATGACCGCAGGCGGCAGCGAGCCCCACGTACCCGGCGCCAGCGGCAGCTGGCCGAGGCCAAAACACGATGTCAGCACCCTTTTCATATTCGCCGAAGATTAACTTACCGCCCCGGTTAAGTCAAAGACTATTAGGCGGTTTTTATCCGTGCCCCGCGGGCGATTCCGGGAAGTTCAAACAGGCCCTTCGACTCGCTATGCTCGCTCAGGGTAAACTCACTTGGCGTCAGGGAAATTTAAACATGCAAATTCGGCGTGGTATTTCCTTGCGGCGTTGTCGTATGCTTTGGCCGCTTCGATTTCGTCC
>JBARPZ010000361.1:0-5773 GCA_049643445.1 Sedimentisphaerales bacterium | reverse complement strand
TCGGCTGCCGCTTTATCCTCGGCGACTACCAGTGTGGCAGGGGTAATAGTGAAAAAGCCCTGGGAAAATTGTGCTGAAACGGGCCGCGGGATTACACCGGGCTCTTTGGCTTTAGGAGCAGTTGAGAGCGCCATCGTGGGTAATAACCAGCTTGAAATGCAGATCAAAACGAAGGAATATAGCGTTGATATTGGTTTGATTCTCATTTTACAGCTCCTTTTGTTTCCCCGGCTATCTCCAAGCTCGTCCCGATTTTTCGAGGCCAGTTTGAGGCTGTCAATCGTCAAAGTAGATGTTACAGAATACTACCTTGTGCCAGCTATATCTTACGTCCGACGTCTTCCCGCCATTTTTCCCACATCTGGCTCATCTGTTTGGTCCTTTCGGGAAATCGGGCGGCGAGGTTGTTTAATTCGGTCCTGTCGTTGGCCATGTCGTATAACTCCCAGTCCGAATTGCCGAATTTGACAAGTTTGAAGTCACCAATGCGGATGGCCTTTCCCTTACCGAACTGCCAATAAAGGACGTCATGGGGCTTTCTCTTTTTGCCCTTGAAGATGGGCAGGAGGGATTTACCAATTGGGCGTTTAAGTTTTCTGCCGTCGATTTGGTCGGGATAGCCGGCCCCGGTGATGTCCATGAAAGTCGGCAGGATGTCGATTATATGGCCTACCTGATTGGTGATTTGTCCCGGCTTGATGACGGCAGGCCAGTGGGCAATAAAGGGCGTGCAGTTGCCGCCTTCGTAATCGGTCGATTTGTATTTGCGATATGGAGTGTTGCTGGCATTGGCCCAGGGAGGTCCCAGTGCGCGATAGCCCTCCAGCGGTCCCGGCGGTATATTGGGTGTTGTGTCGGGAGTTTCGGAGCAGCCGCCGTTATCGGAGAGGAAGAGGACCAACGTATTTTCCCATCTTCCGATTTCCTTGAGCTTTGCACAGACCCGGCCTATACCATAATCCATTCGTTCAATCATGGCGGCATATACGGCCATCTTCAGGTCTTCAGCATCCTGTTTTGACTTGCTGAGCGAATCCCATTTCTTTACACCATCATCGCGGGGAGAGTTGCCAAACTTCGGGTCTAACATGCCTATCTCTATCTGGTGCTTGTAGCGTGTTTCGCGGATTTTGTCCCAGCCGACCATGTATTTCCCTCGGTATTTGGCGATGTCATCGGGCCATGCGTGCAGGGGATAATGAGGCGCTGTAAACGGAAGATAGAGCAGAATAGGTTTATCCTCGTTGCCATATTCATCGAGCCTGTCAATGGCGTACTGGGTAAAGGCATCGGTAGTATAGAAGTCCTTTTGCTCGGGGACATAGCCCATGATGGCTTTGCCCTCAATGGCCCATCGGCGGGGCGCGGGTTTTTTCCTGCCGGGCACTGCTTCGCCCGGTCTGGCTTTGGTTCCGGGATTCCAGAAATTACAGCACCCGTCTGCCAGGCCGAAATAGCGGTCGAATCCGCGAGTTGTCGGAAGGGGATTTTGATGCCATTTTCCCGACGCAATTGTTCGATAACCGGCCGGACGCAGTACCTCGGCGAATGTCGCGCCATTTTCCATGTTCTTTACTCCGGCAGCCTGGTCGTACTGGCCGGTCAGGAGAGATGCACGGGTGGGGCTGCACTTGGCGCAGTTGTAAAACTGAGTAAAACGTATGCCGCCTGCCGCAAGAGAGTCGAGGTTTGGCGTATTTATCTCGCCGCCATAACAGCCGATATCGGAATAGCCCATGTCGTCAGCCATGATGACAACGATGTCCGGTCTGGTTTTCTTTTTTTGCACATCGACAATAGAAGGCATACCTGTTGCGGCCAATATGGACGCGGATACCATTTTTAAAAATTGTCGTCTATCCATTTGTCTTGTGCCTGTTACGTTTGGTTTATCAGTTCGAGGTTATCAAGGTAGAAGATTGTTTTGTTCGTGGCGTTGCTTGTGAAACCGACCCATGTGAGCTTATCGAAATTTGTGCTGCCGTTTTTCAGGCCCTTGAAAATCTTTGGCCTTTGGCCGGGGAGGGTCACGGCCAGGTCCCACGTGCCTTCGTCCTTATTTGCAAGCGCAGCGGCAATCTCGAAATGTACCCACTTACCCACGGGAAGGTCCATGAGAGACCTGCCTGCAATCTGAAGTTTTGTTCCGTTGACCCAGAAGCGGGGGCCTACGCGGTAAGGAGAGCTTCGCCAGTCACGCCACTCGTGATTTATCTGCACACCTTCCTCGATGCGCATATCGAAGGAACAGCGGGTTTTGCCGGCGCCATGGTTTGGCTTGTAAACGTAATGGGGGTTGTAAGCATGTTGAAGGCCGGGTGCATCGACAATTTTTAAGCTGTGTTTGCCACCGGCCGCCGTCTCGTCGGTGACTGTTATTGAATCCCCCTTGTTTTCGACGTTGCACTCTGCGGTGGCCGGTTTGGACCCGACCACGTTATTTTCAAAGTTATCCCTGATGGAGACAGGCGGGGGGTCGGGCGCAATCTCCAGCGGCGGGTACGTCACTTCATTGGCCTTGTTTATCCATTCGGGGTCACCGTATACTCCGGCCTTAGTGTAGTCGAAGGGCTTGAAGCCAATCTTTAGCGCCGGCGAGTTTGGCTTTAGGTGGAAGTCGTAGTTTTTGGCGTCGACGAACATCGGGTCGGCGATAATGGAATTTGCATCGCGGCCGGTTTGCTTTTGCCAGTCGGCCAGCGATTTACCTATAGGTTTGACTTCTCTGCCGCTGGCGTCCCAATAGCAGTTGTTATCCATGTTGAGCCTGACTCTGTCCCAGGGACCCGAAAGAAGAACGCCGCTGTCGTAGTAGACGATATTATTTTCGAAAGTAAACGACAGATGGTCCTCGACCCGTGATGCCTGGACCTGGTAGAGCTTGCTGAAGGCGAGGATATTGTTGCGGATGATGTTTTCTTTGCCGTAGTGCTGGTGGAAACTGCCTGTCCTGGTGTTGTAAACGAGGTTGTTTTCCATTACGATGCCGGTGCTGCCCTCGTCGGTATAGAGTCCCCAACCTCCGTAGGAGTATGAATAGACATCGTGGAAGATGTTGTTGCTGACGACGGTGCCTTCGGATGGGCCGAGGGTGTAGATTCCGCCCATATCACTGAGAACACCCCAGCCGATATGATGGACGTTATTGTAGCTGATAGTGTTGCGCTTGCTTAGGCTTTCGGAATATCCCCAGCGCCAGCCGACGGACAGGCCCGTATAGAAGAAGTCGCCGATATCGTTATGTGTCACGTTGTTGTCGCCGCTCTGGCCTATCCAAACGCCGACAGCGGAGGTATAGATACGTCCACCGGTGCGAATAATATTATTGTCAACTGTGATGTGGCTGGTGCGGGACGGCTCATCGGGTCGAATTCTGCCCTCGCCGATTCGCACGCCGCCTGCTCCGAGGTCGTAAATATAGCTTCGCTGGAGCTTGCAATCCCGGCAGCCCTGGCGAAACCATACGCCGTAGGTAGCAACGTGTCCGACTTCGCAATCCTCTATCAGGATATTTCGGGCGCCGTCTGCCATAATGGCCGCTTCGGTAACGAACGCCGCCTGAAACGGATAGTATCCTGTGCGTGGAAGCAGCGATTGATTGTGGTGGAAGACGAGGTCTTTTAATTGAATATGCTCGACAAATTTTCCTTCCTCGGTTTTTCCCTCGAAGATAACGAGCTTTTCAATGACCGGTGCGACAACCTGCGCTTTGCTCATATCTTCGTCGGCCAGGGGCATATAGTAGAGCGTGCCATCGCGTGCGAGGAACCATTCGCCCCGCGTATCCAGGGCGGCTTTGAAATTCTCGAGGTGAAAGCGTGTATTGTTAGGCCAGCCCGAGTAGCTTTTGAGCTGCTCACCGATTGTAATTATCACGTTGGCTGAGGTGTCGATTGCCGTTATGAATCGGCGGGTGATGCACCATTTATGATATGCCATCAGCGTAACATCGCCAAGCTCGCGGGCATTAAGGTTCTGTAATGGTTTGAGGGCATCGCCTCGCACCTGTGTTGTTCTTCTGAACTGGCCTTTTTTTCCTTCGATTGGGACCTCGGACGTAGGGCCCATATAATGATAGAACTTGTTGGGCGTGCGGGCGCGGACGGCGCGCCGGCCGTTAACGAAAAGCTGCTCGAAATACCACTTGCCGGCGGAAACTTCCGGAATTTTCGTTTGCCATATACCGTTTGGTCCTCGTTTGAATCCTTTGATTACCCGACCGCCGGTAAATATGGGCCGGGCGCCGGAAGCCGCTTCATAAGTGATAGGGCATTCTTTCGTTCCGCTGTCCTGCGGATTTAACGTGAATGGCTCGGTGAGTGTGTATGTCCCTGCTGCGATAACTACCCGCACGGGCGCCTCGAGCGGGCCTTTCGATTTTAACTGCCTAATCACATCCCGCGCACCGGCAAGGGAAGCCTTTGGACCATCGGTTTTTTGGCTGTTCGGCCGCTCCAAACTCCCCGACCAATTGTCGCTGCCTTTTGGCGATACGTAAAGTGTAACTGCGCTGGTTACCTGAGCCGCCAATAGCAATACTACAACCGTCAACAAAAGGCACTTCGATTTTGAATTGTGTGTTTTCATGTCATTTTACCTCCAATTAAAAGTTAGCTAAATATCGATCTCTATTTTGCTTTTCCCTGCCATAGTTTTGTCAGCAGGTCACATGCGTTTGGGTCATATTGCTTCAATTCGAACTGGATGAACGGATAATGGTCGTTGACGCCGTAGTATGCCTCGGTCATCTCGGCGAAGTATTCTTTTTCATCGGTGATCGCGGGGTGGCGAACGTATTGGCCGTCGAAACGCAGGACGAGGTCGTACTTTTCGTTCCTGACGGCGTGCTCGTGTGCGGCCTTGATGTCGGCGTTGTCGTAGCCCAGCACCTTATCGTGATACGCCCGCGCCAGTTGGTTTAGTACCATGAACTGCTGGAGAAAGGACCATTGCATAAAGTTGGTGACGTTGCCAATCTCGACGGCACCGAGTTTATCAGGATTCTGTTGTTGGGATTTGAGCGTTTCTTCACAGCAGTGATACGTCATATACGGTACATTTGGATTTTCAAGCTCGATCCAGATGGGTATTTTTTGCAATTGCTCCAGGGCCTTTTCGGGGACATAGCGTTTGACCATGTGCAGCTTATGGCGGAGCAGCTTCAACGATTCCTTCGAGAGCGCCATCCACTTGTCCAACTGCGGATTAGCGTAAACGATCCAGCCCTCGATTTGGCGTTGCTTGTATTTGGATGTCGGAATGTATGCGCCACCGCCGTTTGCCGAGGCAGGTTGGCTATTACTGTCGGCGAAAACCGCTCCATACGAGCGCAGTTCCATGTATTGCACCAGTGAATCGATTTTCTGTGCTTCTTCCTTGACGTCTACACCCCACATATTCTCGAGCAGCCGACACGCATGTGGGTCGTGCTCCCGCAACTCAGCGCGTACAAACGGATAGAAATCGTTCGTGCCGAAGTATGCCTCGGTGTTCTCCGCAAAGTATTCCATTTTGTTGTTCATCGCGTAGTGTTTTGTGTCCGGCGAGTATCGGCAAAGGACCGAATCGTAGGTGCCGCTTCGCGCGGCCCGCTTGTAAGCGGTATCGATTACCTTGTTGCTATAGCGCCTTCCGCGTCCCAGAAACTGATAGTCGTAGCCGTGGGTCAGCTCGTGGAGCACTACCCAGGGTTGATGAAGCGCGTTTTTGCAGAAGACCTTAGCTTTGCAGAAGCCGGCCATTGAGCCCAGTCCCTCGGGCGGCTGGTGACCCC
>JBARPZ010000360.1:0-2756 GCA_049643445.1 Sedimentisphaerales bacterium | reverse complement strand
CCTGGCGGCCTTTATATCAAGATATGGGAGTATGCCGCTTGGTGTTCAGGTTCTCGATGATTATAGTGGCTGGTTGAGCAACGCCGGGGAGAGGCTGCAGATTGGTATGCCCGGCGATACTGATGAGGAGGGTACGCGATATTATATCCGTATTGACAGGGTAACTTACAGTGATGGTTCACATCCTGAGGATTGTCCCGGCGGTGTTGACCTCTGGCCGGCCGAGGCGGACGGGCTTGGCAAATCGCTTTCGCGTAAAGACCCGAATGATTATGGCAATGACGTAATCAATTGGGAAGCGGCCGATCCTTCACCCGGCACCGCCAACCCACAAAATCCTTAGGATGATGTATAGACGCCCGAATTATTTTCGTTGTACACTTTAAACTGGTGGCTGAGGACTAAGTGCTTTTAGTAGTCGTATCGCTGCTTCTACCATAATTTCGCCGCCTCCTGGAGCGATCCGCGAATTGACCGTTTCATAACTACCTTCGGCAAACGCCTTCTTCGTGGGGATGTAGCCGGGTGCGTCCTGGCACAGTTCGATTACCAGCGTGAGTGGGAAGGGGCTTGCACGTTTAATCGCAAGACCAATATCGACGAATACCTCGCCTGGCAAACCGACCACGGCCACGTCACGGCTCAGCCGAAAGACCTGGACTTCGAGTGGAATTGTCTCGCCGCGGCGCATCTCGATCGCCAGGATTTTGTATGCCTCAACCTGCTTGAGGAAGGGTAGCTCTGTTGTACCGACCTTCTTGATGTTCTCGCGGGCCCACGCGACTTTCTCAGGCCCGTAACTTTGAAGCGGTGCATGAACGATCTCTCTTCGTACAGCTAACGCCGGTTCCGAGACGGTCTTCAGGGAGCCGATTCGCTCTTTTACTGTTTGGCCGAGTGTCTTGCCGATGTAGTCGGTCTTGAGGCGCTCTTTCTTCGTAACGTCGATGTGGTTGATATCGCCACATGTCCCCGTGCCGAACAGTAGAACGAACTCGTTGCCGTAGGTCTCGCGCAGTGACTGTTCCAAAAAGATAGGATAGTCGGCTGCGTATTTGGTTCCACCGACAGTGTCGAGATGTAGGGCGAAGTTCACTAAAGCCGCGCCGATGCTGTCGCTGTCCGCCTCGCGGAAAAATACTATCCCGACATCGGGGTCGATTGGGCCGGCCGGACGGACGATATTCGGGTTTAACACACCGGGGTTGAACCGGACACTTCCATCTTTCATGTGGAACCGCCGGTTGAACGAGAGGTCTCGCTGCTCAGCCTTTCCGGCTTCCAGTCGGACGGATTTTGCTGCGGCGTCAGCTTCTATTATCACCTTGACGAGTTTGGCAACAAGTTCCGAGGGGTAATCCACCTTTTCACACGGGTCTCTGCCGAACCTGGCAACTGACAGGTCATGGAGGTGCTTTCTCAGTGCACCAAAGTAGAGCGGTCCGGTGTGGGTGTGCGTGGCGGCAATGAGGATGTTCGCAGACGGAATACCGGTTTTCTCAGCGGCCTGTGTGCGGGCGCGAGAGGAAACGTCGGGCGAAAGGCCGATGATGTCGCAGAATACCAGGGCAGCGGATTCCTGGCCCTGGCGAAGGACAATAGCCTTGGCGTGGAGTTGATTTAATATGCCGGTGCTTAGTCGCTCGTGAAAGTATCCGCTCATGCGGTACCCAACCGGTGGGGTGATGTCAATTGTCGCGATGCCTGCGGTCAGTTCCGCTGCGGTGGTCATAGGCACCGGTGTGGCAACGGAGGCATTCTGCCAGGTCAGTTCCTCCAAAAACCGTCGGGCCTTCCTGGCCTCGGCGAGTGTTTGCTTCAGGTCTCCTCGCTGAAGGCATTCTACGACCAGCGGGCCGCGGGTGAAGCCTCCTTTTTTAAGGCGGGCGAGAACTGCGGGGAAATTCACCTTACCGGTCCCCGGCGTTACTAAAACATCCTTAGGGTGTCTGTAATCCTTAATGCACATGCCAACCACGAGCCCATCCACGGTGGCGGCGTCGGTGACTGGGTCGAGTTCGCCGTTTGAGTAGTAGAGGATGTTGCCCGGATCATACCATATGCGAAAGTTCCTGTGGCCGACCATCTCAACGGTCTTGCGACACTGGGGTCCTGTGGCATTCAGGCCGCCGTGCGGCTTGACACTGATGCCGATGCCTTTCTCAGAGGCGTAGTTGCAGCATTCGGCGATGGCTTTGTAATACACTTCGTAGAGCTTGTCGTTACCGGTTCCACCCATCAGCAGGTTCTTCGCACCGCAGGCGGCGCAGTTGTCGATGAGTTTCCTGAGGCCTTCGATACCTGCCTTGAGTGACTTCTCTACCGGGATACCACCGCCGTAAACTGATGGGACCGCCAAACCGCGTTTCTTTACCTCTTCGCCGATTCGTTCAGCTTCTTCGAGTGTGGTGGAGGCCGAAATCACCAGGCCCGTCTTGGACTTTGTCGTCATCAGGCCGGCATATTTGAAACCAGCCTCAGCAATAGCATCAAGTGCCACACGGTAATCGTGCTGGCCCCAGGGGCGTGTGTAGCAGCCAATCTGCCAGGGGCTGTCGCTGTTCTTGGATAGTGTGGGTAATGTTACGGAACAGGATGCTGCAAATCCCACCGTTCCGAGCTTTACAGTCTGGCCCAGAAAGTGTCGGCGAGAGAGCTGGTCGATAGAGTTCATCTGCGTTTTCTCCTTATTCATTTGGATGTATTCCTCATAGCGACAGTACTCGCTTGCCCTTAAGCCTCGCGAATCTCTCGTT
>JBARPZ010000359.1:0-49230 GCA_049643445.1 Sedimentisphaerales bacterium | reverse complement strand
TCAAAAGAGCTTGCGGAAGTCCATTTATCAATCTGACCTGTCTTAGGGGGCGAGTAATCATAACCATGGAGAGGGGATGTTTGTGCACCGGCAGTTACTTCGAAATCATCTATTATTAAGTTGCGACGGTCATTCTGAATCACCCCATTAATGACTGTCCCACTATCCGCAGCCCCCGGACCTCGAGGCCCTGGCTCATAGGCATATCCCTTGTCCACAACTTCCGGCCGTCGAGCCCCAGAGTGAAGAACAAATTGACCTCTTGTCGAAGCAGTTTCGGTAGCTTGCTTGCCTCGCGAAGGTGCATCTGTGGGGAACCCATAGATACTCTCTTCGTAAGCAACAGTGCGCTCATTAGCTTGAGTTAAAGTTTTGGCCCAAGTAACTTCCTTTGATGCATCCATAGCTGAAAAAGTGTTTAGGAGCAGAGCGAGACCTACTGAGGCTATGATGAAAATTGCTGCGGCAGCGGCCAAACGCGGGGCTGTGAACATCGTCGTCCATGTGTGGTGTCCCCTGGCGAGCCTGGCCAGGCGCTTCAAACGCCGCCTGCCCAGGACCGGATCCGGCCCGTGCTGCACGGTGTCAGAGGCCACTTTGACCGCCATGCGCATGTCGGCCAGACGCTCCCGCAATTCATTATCAGTCTGCAGATAGGTCAATAACTCGGTCTTCGAGGCCTCGTCAAGATCATCGAAGATCAGTGCAGCCAGTAATTTTTCTGCTTCTTTTCGTTGCATAGCTAACTCCTAACCCGGTCTCTTACCGGAAAGGTCGTGTTTCGTACTATGTGACCAAAAAGCTCCATCTACACAACTCCAGCTCTTCGTAATCGCTGCGCCAACTCTGTCAGGCCCTGGTTGAGTCGATAGTTCACCAGAGATACCGAGATGTTGACTACCTCGGCCACTTGGCGCAACGTCATTCCCTGGATGACCTTTAGCAGCACGACCTGGCGCTGCCGTTCATCGAGCTGGGCCAGTTCACGCAAGGCTACCTGCCGTGCTTCCTGGCGGAGAACCTCTCCCAAAGCGTCCAGCTCATCTGCCGCCTGTTCTTCCGACAACGCAGAAGGATCAACGGCGGTCTCCGGCACGCGTCTGCGCTGTGATCGCCGACGCAGCATGTCAATTGTCAAGTTGTGGGTTACGCGGAACAGCCAGGTCGTAAGGTGTTTCACACTGCCCGACCCATGACCGGTGACCTGGCGGTGCAGCCGGACGAACGCCTCCTGAACGACGTCCTCTGCTTCGTGATCTGTCCTGCCCAACATCTGGCCCACATAGCGCAACAGCGGGCTCTGGTAATGGGCGACGACCGCCATCAAATCACTGGCATCCAGTGGTGCGCCTGCACCGGTTATTGCCTTAGGACTCGTTGTGCCGGTGTATTCGTTCATTTGGGCACTTTTTCTGTTCACTGTAGATATAGACGATGAATCGGAGCTAATTTGCAAGCTTAAATAGATTTTTTTTTCATAGCTTTTCGTTCAGCACAGCTTAGGTAGCGTAGACAACGGTCATTGAAACCTATGCTAAATTTCCACTATTTTGTAACTCACTGATAGTACGGCACTTATGAGATGATGATTTTGGCGAATTGACAGATAACGGCCTCCGTGGTTGTAGGAGAATTGTAGGTGCGCAAAGGTAAAAAACGAGAAACAGGGAATACAAACTATGCCCAAACGACAGAGCTATATTGAGGCAACCGAAGTGCTCTATAATAGTTAAACACTATCTGTTAGCCCCTTCAAGAGTTGTGTGTGAGGTCGAACTCGCGGCTAACAGGAAGCAACCATCGAGTAAACCTACGTACATCCTCGGCCATCATATACAGGCAAGGGACGATCACGAGAGTTATGCTCGTAGCAAATAGAATTCCAAATCCCAGCGAGATGGCCATAGGAATCATGAATCTTGCCTGACGTGACGTCTCGAATATCATCGGGGATAACCCCCCAAACGTCGTCAGGGTCGTCAGCAGAATGGGGCGAAAACGTCGCCGACCGGCCTGGTAAATAGCGTCAAGAGCTGAAATGCCTTCCCGCCGTCGCCGATTTGCGTAATCTATCAGAATCAGCGAATCATTTACCACGACTCCGCAGAGAGCAACGATGCCCATCATACTCATCAGAGACAACGAATAGCCCATAAGCATATGGCCAAGCACCGCTCCAACGATTCCAAAGGGAATCGCGATCATCACGATGACCGGCTGGTAGTAGCTTCCGAACGGAACCGCAAGCAGAACGTAAATGGCAAAGAGGGCAAGGAACAGACCAACCAAAAGACTTTTCGTACTCTCCATCATATCCTGCTGACGTCCTTCCCAGCGATATGACAGTCCCGGGAAATCCCTCATTAGTTGGGGCAAGATCTCAGATTCAAGGGTTGCCATCACCTGGCTGGTTTGTGAGATAGGTTCGACATTAGCCGTCACGGTAACCGTGCGACGGCCGTTACGCCGGTTGATAATGGTGTAAGAACGTCCCGGTTCAATTTGTGCTATTTGACCCAGCGGCACGTTTGTGCCCTGGGGTGTGTGAATCAGCAATTGTTCGAGGTCATACTGACGGACCCGTTGTTCGCGAGGCAGACGCACCTTGACCTTGACTTCGTTACGTCCGCGCTGCTGACGGACAGCCTGAGAGCCATAGAAAGCATTGCGCAGCTGCCTGGCCAACGCCTGCTGGGTCAGCCCCAGGCTGTGTCCTTCTTCGGTTAGACTGAAGTCAAGTTGCCGTTTGCCCGGAGTGTATCCATCGTCAATATCCTTGACATTTGAAAAGTCCGCCAACATGGCAGCCAGGGCCTCACTTGCCCGGTCGAGAACGTCAATGTCACGGTGACTTAGTTCAATTGTCAGGGCTGCACCGGAACCGGGGCCGCCTCTGTCTGACTCGTATCGCAGACTTTCCAGACCGGGGACAGGCCCGGTACGCTCCCTCCACAGACGCGTCACTTCGGCAGTAGAGACTGGGCGGATGTCAGGATCAGTCAGGTAGATCATGACTTCGACCACATTCTCGTCGATTAGTGAAAAAATACCCTCGACCAGCTGCTCAGCACCATTTGTTTTGGCTGTATGCTCAGCAGCGGCAATTAGCTTTTGGCAGACCTGCTGGGCTTTTGTGATTGGTGAGCCGTAGGGTAAGGTGGCTGTCACAACGGATGAATCCGATTCGATACGAGGCATCAGGATAGTGCCGATGCGCCCGCTGGTAACATACCCCAAAATCACGATGAGTATTGCTGAACCAAACGCTACCGTGACAATGCGGAAACGAATACATAATACGAGAAACGCCGCGTATACTTTGTGGATAAACCATTCCAAACCTTTGCTAAAGGATCGCTGTAACATTCCCAGAAGTCCAGCCCGGGTCGACTTGCCTTGTCTGCCGTGGGCTAAATGGCACGGAAGAATAAGGAGTGCCTCCACCCAGGAGATGGAAAAAACCGTGATGACTACAAATGGTATGACACGCCAGATCTTGCCCATAATTCCGGGGATAAAACAGAGTGGCAGAAAAGCAACGATATTAGTAAGGATGCTGAAGGTCACCGGCAACAACACATCATGGGCACCCATAATCGCAGCCTGCATCGGAAGCATCCCCCGCTGGCGGTATTCATAGATATTTTCGCCGACCACTATGGCGTCATCAACCACGATGCCCAAGGACACAATAAAAGCAAACATGGAAATCATATTGATCGTGACGTCCATAGCCGGTAAAAACAGGAAACAGCCCAAAAACGAAATCGGAATACCCATAGTGACCCAAAAGGCAAGACGGAAGTCCAGGAACAGCCCCAGTAAAAGCATCACCAGCGTCAGGCCTAAACAAGCGTTTTTGAGAAGCAGCTCCAGACGCTGACGGTATATCTCGGACCGGTCCCTGTTGATGACCCAGTTGATACCGGGCGGCAGGTCCTTCTCAATCTCGACCATAGCGGAGCGCACTGCATCAGAGACCCCGATTGGAGTCTGATCACCCACGCGATACACGGCAATGCCGATAGCTTGTTTCCCATTATAGGCGGCGTAGCGGTCCTGCTCCTCAAAGGTATCTTTTATCTGTGCGACATCTCCAAGGAACAGCACCGATCCATCGGCTGTAGTAATAAGCGGAATGGTTGCAAACTCTTTCGCCCAGTCTCGTCGCTCGCTGACGCGCAGCAGGATATCACCGCCCTGAGTCTCGAGGCTGCCACCAGGAATCTCAACGGAGGTCTGGCGAACCCGTTGGGCAACCTCCTCAAGAGTCAGGTTATAGGTACGAAGTGTATCCTGATCGATCTCAATAGCAACCTCATATTTGCGTGCGCCGCGGAGGTCGACCTGGGTTATCAAAGGGTCCATAAGTAATCGGTCCCGGACCTGCTCTGCCAGTTCGCGCAGGACCCATTCACTCGTCTGCCCATAGAGTTGGAGCTGCAGGACCTCCCGACGGCGGATCACAAGGCTTACTTCCGGTTCCTCGGCATCCAGCGGGAATGTGGTGATTCGGTCAACTTCCTGTTTGATGTCCTGATAGACACGCTGTGCCTCAGTCCCCTCTTCCAGTTCAGCCACTACCACGCCCGAACCTTCAGAGGCCGTTGCGGTAATTTCTTTGACTCCATCCAGACTGCGGATACCTTCTTCTATGGCCAATATGATACCCTGCTCGACTTCCTCCGGGCTTGAACCAGGATATAAGACTCGCACAGTTACAATATCCAGGTCAAATTCAGGAAATACCTCCTGCTTGATGCGAAGCGCTACAAAAAAGCCGCCAACCAAAAAAATGAGCATCAGCAGATTTGGCGTAATGCGGTTGTGTGCCATCCAGGCAATAGGTCCCTTGCTCTGTGAAATGCTGTCGTGGTTGTTCTTGAGTATCATTGGTGTTCCCTTTGTGGCCATTACTTTTCCTCTTTTGGCATCTCGAGACTCAACTGTTCACTCTGCTCTTCAGCCCCGTCAACTCTTAGAGGCATACCCGCCACGGGTGCGGCGATGTCGGTCACAACGAGCTTTTCATTTTCGGTTAAACCTTCGGTGACATATACCCGGTCGGGCCCGCGGAAGACAATGTGTACCTGCCGAATCTCGAGCTGACCGCCATCATCCATGATCCAGACGGTGTCGTTGTCACGAAGATGGGAACGCTTGATTGGAAACACGTCCGACAACGTTCGGCCTTCAACCTCCGCAGATATATACGAGCCCATTAAGAGTTGGGGCAGATTGAGATTCTGCGGCTTCAGGCAAAATGGGTCATCTACGGTTACCAGCAGCCGTGCCAAACGGCCCTGTGTTTCCAGTTCTCCAAGCAGACAAAGCACACGACCTGTCCGAAATCGATCTTCTCCCCATACGCCGGTATTACGAATCGTGACATTCGCGCCGAGGTCGCCATTCCCTTTTGGTATATCGAGCCATTTAAGTTGATCGGAAAACACCTTCGCCTCTATCCAGGCCTCATCGGTCCCGATCAATGTTACCAGTTGTGAATTGATTGACACGGAGGCCCCAAGGTCGGTGTGTTTCTGTTGAATGACAGCGTTGAATGGTACAACAATGTCACACCGGGCCAGGTCGAGTTTGGCCTTCTCCAGGGCCGCTTGCGCCGACTCCTGAGCGGCCTGAGCCGAGAGCAACTGTGGTTCGCGCAACACAAGTTCTCGATCTTCATCGGTTATCACTTCGCCGAGTATCTCGTACTCTTGTTTGGCAACCGCCTGATTACCTTGCTCGACTTTCAGGTCTTTAACCGCTTTAGCTACCTCACTTTGCCGCTGCCTGACCTGAATTTCGTAATCTCGATGGTCGATGACCATGAGCTTTTGCCCCGCTTTAACGAAACCCCCGGGGACGACATCCGGCGAGACTTCCACGATCTGCCCAATTACTTGAGGATGTAACGTCACCTCTCGTGCCGGTATAACCAGTCCATTGCCTTTTACCGTTGTGGCGCAGTTGTCTTTTCGAACCGGGATTACCTGCACTAACTTGGCCTGGCGCGGTGGTTTCTTTCGACCTGCGCGGGGGCTGGTATTGATCTGATGACGATAGATTGCGATGGCCCCGGTGACAATCAGCACAGATAATAGAATCTTGAGACTTGCTCCGACCAGCACACCCCGCAATCGACGAGGTTTTTCCTTTGGGTTCCTTTTAATACTTTTGTTTTCTGTCATAATACCACCTATTTGTCTTGAGTAACATTCTCCGACGTTGCCGCTGCCTCATTTAAGTTACTGGTGTGAGCGAGCGTGGGTCGTGAAAGATCGAACGGACCGGCAATGGATCGATAAAGGTCAATCCGACTTTGGATGAGGTTACTTTGGGCCCGTACTACGTTGCGCTCCAATTCCTGTAAGGACTGCAGCGACTCCAACACTCGAATGTAATCAACCTTCCCCTTGATGTAGCTTTCTCGGTTGCGTTGATAGGTTTGGCGTGCAAGGCTTAGCTGATGTTTGAGATTCTCGAGCAATTGCGTTTGCTGCTGATGCCATGTCAATGCAGCTTCGACATCCTGCAGCGCGTACAGGATGGTCTGGCCCCACGTGTGGATTCGCTCTGACACAACGGCCTTTTGGCGCTCGACCTCCGCTTTTCTCAGGTCAGCGTCAAATAGAGGCTGAATGGCATTGGCCGCCAGATTAGCCAGCCAGTCATCGAAAAGATCATGCACCGAAGTTCCGGATGAAGTCTCGATATCTGCCAGGATACTGATACGAGGATACTGATCTGCAATGGCAGCGGCAAGACGCTGGTCGGCGGCTTGTATCTGCCGATACCCCTGACGAACATCAGGACGGCGCTGCAGAACCTCAGCAGGGATACCAATCTCAGGCATCGGCGGCAAGTCCGGAAGATCAATGGAAGTTTGCTGCCAAGCCAATACTGGCTGTTTGCCAATCAAAACCGAAAGCTGGTACTGAAACAGTTCCACCGTCTCTTCGGCCGTAATCAACCGGGCTTTTGTCGAAACAACCAACTGGCGCTGCCTTAACACATCGGCTGCTGAAGCCATACCTTTTCTGAACTGGACGGTAACAATATCAAGAACCTTCTTATTCGTCTCAATCTGTTCCTGTGCGATTCGGACCATGGCTTTATTTTCGCCTAATTGGTACCATGTATTAGCAATTGAAGCGGCCAGCGTAATGGCTGCCGTATCCACAGCGTCCCGGCTGGCTTCTACATCGAGTTGGGAGGCATTCTGTAATGACCTCAGTTTAGACCACAGGTCGACTTCGTAGCTGGCGGCAATGCCAAGCGTATAGAGGCTGCTGTAGGTCGTAAGACCTTGATTATCCTGACGACGGCGTCTGAATAAGGTTTCAAGTCCCGCCTGGGGCCGAAGAATTGCTGAGTTTTTCCTGGCAATGGCCTCCACCTGAGCTAATCGATCCCACGCTGTCTGCAAGTTGAAGTTGTTAGTCAGGGCACTTTCGATGAGGATATCAAGTTCATCATTTTCAAATGCACTCCACCACTTTTCTGGCAGCGGTACTGTGCCCGTAGCAGAAAACGAGTCAGGAATTTTTACGGGCATTGCCGGCTTCTTGACCTGAGGCGAGCAGCCTCCAACCAATAAAAGGAGGATTCCACATAGAAGCCGCCTCCGTAACTGTCTTTTCAAACGTATCATGTTTCTCACTAATACTGTACTCAGTTAATATGTCTCAGTAGCTTTCCTAATGGGATTTAGGCCCGACCAGCTTCGTTCTCTTTGCGAATGGCCTTTATTCCTGCTAAAGAAAAACGCGTTATATGTTCCACCAGGGCATCAATGAATTCCGGTGTGGGCCTGCCCTCAAGTATATATGGCGGCAGTTTTCCCTTGCGAAATCCAATGGCCAAACATTGATGAATCACACTCATTTGACATAATCCTATTTGCCTGTTATCTGCGTCCGGGCCCAACAGTTCCGTTATAACTTGTCGTGTATGTTCTCGCAGAGAGCGAATCATATCATGACGGACCTGCTGAATTACATCAGTTGGATTTGACATTTCCTGTAGAAGTATCTGCCCTGCATATCCAAGTCGACCGTCATCCATTATTCTATGCAGGAGAGAGTAAATCAAAGCACGTAAACGTTCTTCCGGCGGTGCCTCATGTGGTAATCCACCATCCGGCGGATATACCCGCAAGGCTTCCTCAAAAGCGTTCCGCCATACTAATGCGTATAGCGCATCCTTGCCACGAAAGTGGTAGTTCACCGCCGCCACATTGCTGCCCGCTCGCCGGCAAATCTCGGCTACTGTTGTGTCCCGGTAGCCTTTTTCAGCAAATGCTTCTGAGGCAGCCTTGAGCAGCTTATTACGCGTGTCCGTGCCATCTTTTCGAGTTCTCATATGCGTAACCTTGAAGTAAGACGCTTATATCAAATATTTATTTCAAATAGTCAATAGAATTTTATGTTTTTTATGAACATTACCTTCCCAAAGTTACTTTATTTTCCATTATCCTTACCTGTGCCTCCTGAAAATTCCGTCCTTGTTGATTTGTAAGGACTTACGTACAATCGCCAACTCTTGTTTTGCCACCAGAAATAATACCATAATCAGGAAAAGTTGGCCGATATGAGCATCTGCAAAGCACTATTCTTCATATTACGCGGCTTGTTTGTCAGCCGAAGCAACTTGATCATCGAGAATCTGGCTCTTCGCCAGCAACTGACTGTCCAGCAACGAACGATCAAACGTCCTAAACTCAAGCGTCAGGACAGACTGTTTTGGGCTTGGCTCTCGCAGACATGGCCTGATTGGAAGTCAACCCTGATCGTCGTGAAGCCGGAAACCGTCATCAAATGGCATCGCCAGGGCTTCAATCTCTACTGGCGCTGGAAATCAGTAGCTGGTAAGGCAGGGCGCCCGAAGATCAGCAGGGAAATACGAGATCTACTTCGGCAGATGTCCCGAGAGAATCCAACTTGGGGAGCACCGAGAATTCAATCAGAATTGAAACTGCTTGGGCATGAGGCAGCAGACTCTACTGTGGCAAAATACATGATTAAGCACAAGAAACCTCCTTCCCAAACGTGGCGATCTTTCCTGAAGAACCATGTCAAACAGATCGCTGCCGTTGATTTCTTCACAGTACCGACAGTCAGGTTCCAAATACCGTACTGTTTCATTGTCCTTCGGCATCATAGACGACGAATTGTCCATTTCAACATCACCATGCATCCTACTGCTCGCTGGACAGCACAACAGATTACTGAAGCCTTCCCATATGACACTGTGCCGAAGTATTTGATTCGTGATCGTGACGGCATCTATGGCAATTTCTTCCAGCAACGCGTGAAGAACATGGGCATCAGAGAAGTCCTCATTGCTCCAAAGTCACCTTGGCAAAATCCATACTGCGAAGGGGTAATCGGCTCAATAAGAAGAGAATGTCTGGATCACTTTATTATCCTAAGCGGAAATCATTTGTGCCGCATTCTCAAAGACTACATGGATTATTACAACAACTGCAGAACTCATCTTTCGCTTGATAGAAACTCGCCATCTCTCCGAGATATTGAACCACCCTCAAAAGGCAAAGTTATCTCAATCCCACAAGTCGGCGGACTGCATCACGTTTACAAGAGAGTTGCTTGATTTTTCACGTCAGTAATTGGTCTGTGATGAAACCCAATCCCTGTCCACTATGTGAAATCAGCCATTCCTTTGGCGCAAAAAGGCTGCGATGGAACCCCAAGTCGGCAATTTCCTCCTGAACTACTGCGTGCTTGTGGCCAAGACACAGTGCTCATGACTTATATTCATACCCGGATGGAATTTACGGTAAGGACAGATGTGCAATTTGCCATTTTGGTCAATAAAAAAGGACTCATGATTTAACACAAGTCCTTTACTTATAAGTAATAGCGGGGGCAGGATTCGAACCTGCGACCTCCGGGTTATGGGCCCGACGAGCTACCAGACTGCTCTACCCCGCGGTCATTCTTCGTATTTCACGTCTCATGTAGTTTATATCGTAGTAAAATCAAGATAACATAAAAACTGTTTCTTATCAAGAGGCAAATTCACAGATTTTCACAAATTCTGTCGGCGATTGTCTCAATCTTTCCCTCCTGGTATTGATAAGAAGGCCAGCGGTCAAAAACACCGTCGCCGGTACTGCGAGGGATTATATGAAAATGCAAATGCTCAACGAGTTGGCCAGCCGCCCTGCCATTATTGCACAACACATTATAGCCGTCAGAATTCATCGCTGCCGATACAGCTTTGGCAATTTTGCCAAGACAAGAACCGACCTGACCTAAAAGTTCACCCGGGCAATCATGTAACCTTTCAAAGTGCTGTTTGGGAATCACCAAAGTGTGGCCGTCACTTAGAGGGCCAATATCCAAAAAAGAAAGAACGACTTCGTCTTCGTAAATTTTTGTAACCGGAATCTGTCCAGCTACCATCTTACAAAAGACACAATCACTGACATTCATTTTAGGATTATCCTCTAAAAGACAGGTTACTGGCCAGGTTCTTTTTGCCGACCGCTGTTTTCCGTAGTTCCTTCGACTTCATCAGCCTCTTCAGCTACGGTAGTCTCTTCAGTTTCAGTGGTCTCCTGGGTCTGAACGTCCTCCTCAACCTCAACAGTCTTCTTCGCCCTTTTACGAGAACGTTTTTTGGAAGCAGCTTTAGTTTCTTTTTTCGAAGTTTCCTCCGGGCCTACGAGCTGCAGCAAGACAACCTGGCCATTATCGCCCAATCTTCTCAAGGACAAACGAATAATTCTTGTATAACCTCCCGGCCTGTCAAGGTATCGAGGGCCAATTTCACTAAATAGTTTCCCAATCAACGTGCCTTTCTTAACGGGCTTGCCATCTTCATGATCTATGATGTCGCGGTCGCCAAGTAAAGCAATAGCCCTGCGTCTGGCCGACAATGTTCCTTTTTTAGACAGCGTAATCAACTTTTCAGCAAAGGCTTTTACCTCTTTGGCCTTTTCGATTGTCGTTGAAATCGTTTCATGCTGGAATAGCTGCGCAACCAAATTCCGTCGCATAGCCAAACGGTGCTGACTTGTTCGAGATAACCTTCGCCCTGCTACCCTATGACGCATATACTTAAGCTCCTCTTGTAAGCGTTTCGTGCACAGTAAGTAAATCCGAATATCGAATCCATCGACAGTGCTCAGGACAGGTTTCGAAATTCGAAACAAATTCAAATGACAATAACTCAAAAAATTCAAACATTTTGCTCATTTGGACATTCAAATAACTATACGTCCGTCATGCCTAAAGACAAACCTATATCGGCAAGCTTTCTTTTGATTTCCCGCAGAGAAGTTTTGCCGAAACTGCGAATCTTCAGCAAATCAGCATCTGTCATTTTCGCTAACTGACCAACCGTTTCGACCTTTGCCGATTCAAGACAGTTACTTGCCCTCACCGATAGTTCCAACTCCTGAACGGGTATTTTAAGTTTTTCGGCCAATTCCTCATCAATTGCTTCTTCTTCCAACACTTTTTCGGTAATCTCAGCAGCAACGGTTTCTTCTCCAACCTCAAAATACTGTACGAAGGGGTTGATGTGCTTGCGTAATATCTTTGCGGCCTCTACGAGGGCCATTTCAGGCGTGGTTATTCCGTCGGTCCAAACCTCGATAATAAGCTTGTCATAATTTGTCCGCTGGCCTACGCGTGTGTCCTCTGTTGTGTAGCGAACTCTTGTAACAGGGGAATATACGGCATCAAGCAGTATTCTTCCGACTTCCTGGTCGAACCTATCCGCGGCAACGATTCTTTCTGAAGCCGGCATATAACCACGACCGTTTTCAACCACCATTTCCATTTCAAAATTCACATCTTCCGTCAAAGTAGCCAATACAAAATCTTTGTTTATCACTTCTATGGCCGGGTCAGCAACTATATCAGCAGCAGTTATAACTCCGGCCTTTTTTGCCGAGACAGTCATTGTCTTAGGGCCGTCGCCATTAAGCCGAACGACGAGACTCTTGACGTTCAAAACGATATCGGTGGCATCCTCCATTACACCCTTTATCGAAGTAAATTCATGATCAACATTCGCAATTTTGATGGATGTTACAGCACTACCTTCCAAAGAGGAGAGCAACACACGTCTCAGGCTGTTACCGATAGTAGTGCCGAAACCACGCTCGAAAGGCTCGATAAAAAATCGGCTATATTTTTCATTCGATACCGTCGTGTCTCGCTCAACACGAGTCGGTAATTCCAAACCTCGCCATGTAACTCGCATATAAAACTCCTATATAAGTTTTGAGTTTTGAATTTTCAGTTTTGAGCCAACCATACTCAACGCTAAAAACTTAAAACTATCCTGTAGCTATCTCGAACAGAACTCTACAACCAGTTGCTCTTCAACAGGAATCTGAATATCATCTCGTGCAGGCAACGCAACAATGGTAGCCTCTGGTTTTTCACGGTTTAATTGCAGCCAGCTTTGTGTGGCAAAACCCGGGTTACTTTCCAGCTGCTGCTTTACTTTTTTTACGCTTTTTTCGGAACCCTTGACCGTCACCTTGTCCCCGATTTCTGTAGTATAATCACTAATATCAACTTTGTGTCCATTCAGACAAATATGGCCATGAGCAATCAGTTGTCTTGCGGCCTTGCGCGACGGCACAAAATTCAACTTATATACCACATTGTCCAAACGCCTCTCCAATAACTGGAGCAGGGTCTCTCCGGTATTGCCTTTCATGCGCTCGGCCTTACGAAAATACCTAATAAACTGTCGCTCCAGAAGCCCATAATATCTCTTTACCTTTTGCTTTTCACGCAGGCGAACAGCATATTCACTTGCTCTGCCTCTGCGCCAACTATGCATACCGGGCGCCAAATTACGCTGTTTTTTCTCGACCGGACACTTAGCCGTCTCACATCTCATGCCCTTCAGCATCAGCTTCATTCCTTCTCGACGGCAATGTTTACAAGATGAACCCAGGTAACGTCCCATCTTCTTTATTTATCTCCAAAAAAGTTTTGGCGACATCCTAACGCCATTTTACATTTGTGTCTTCTCATTTTACACTCGCCTTCGCTTCGGTGGCCTACAGCCATTATGCGGTAGCGGTGTAACATCTTCTATCGAGGCGATGCGCAATCCCGCCTGCTGCAAGGCAGAGATGGCAGATTCACGCCCTGAACCGGGCCCTTTAACTCTAATTTCGACCTCACGCACACCATTACGCATAGCGGTATTGGCACAACGTTGCGCAGCCTGTTGAGCAGCAAAGGGCGTACTTTTGCGAGAGCCTTTGAAGCCGACACACCCCGCTGAACCCGAGCAAATCGCGTTACCATCTAAATCCGTGATAGTGATCAAGGTGTTGTTAAACGTCGCTTTTATGTGCGCAATTGCCCTGACGACATTTCTTCTAATTTTTCGCTTTGTACTTCTTGCCATTATTCCTCTCGTAGTGAGTATTACCTAACTTCAATAATCAATTTTCTCTTCATACATCACACAACTTATTTTTAACTAAATCAATTAAGCTCTTAGCGTTTTTCCTTTACGCCCTTCTTGCCTGCGACTGTCTTTCTCGGGCCTTTTCGAGTGCGTGCGTTGCTTTGAGTACACTGACCCCGAACAGGCAAACCCTTTCTGTGGCGAATGCCCCTATAACAGCTTATATCCCGTAATCGAGCGATATTTTGAGCAACCTGTCTTCGAAGCTGCCCTCCCACAATGTAATTACGGTCTATAATCTGTGTTATCCGGCTAAGTTCGTCCTCGCTGAGCTTACCGGCCTTTGTGCTTTTTTCGATTCCGGCTTCTTTCAAAATCAGCTCCGAGGTATATCTACCTACGCCATTGATAGAAGTCAATGAAATCCATATAGATTTCTCATTGGGAATATCAACACCAACTATACGGGGCATATAAGCTCCTTTTCAAATTGCTTATTGAGTCATCAACCACGCTTTATTGACTCTCATTTACCAATCATCCCTGTCGCTGTTTGTGTCGCGGATTTGTACAAATCACGCGCACAACGCCTTTGCGACGCACAATTTTGCAATTCTCACATATACGTTTTACTGAACTTCTAACTTTCATTTTTGCAACCTGCTAACACAACTTCGGTTCTCGTCTCGGGCCACGACCGGTCATTGCTTCGGGGCGTACAAGTCAGAACTAATTTCTGAGCACTATTCGTCCTCTATTCAAATCGTATGGTGACATTTCAACTACAACTGTATCGCCTGCCAAAATTCGAATAAAATTCATTCGCATTTTGCCTGAAACATGTGCCATAATCTTATGGCCGTTCTCCAATTCCACCTCAAACACTGCGTTCGGCAAAGCATCAATCACTTTTGCCTGTAATCTTATTGTATCCTTTTTTGGCATTTTTCGTACTTCGCGACTTACAATTTCCTGGTCAGCACCTCACAACCATTTTCCACTATCACAATTGTATGTTCAAAATGAGCAGAGCATTTATTGTCTCTTGTTACCACAGTCCATCCATTTTTTAGCGTCCTTACGGCATTAGTGCCGGCATTAATCATGGGCTCAACAGCCAAAACCATTCCTTCGGCCAACACAATGTCGTTGGCAAGCAAATCATCACTGACAAAGTTTGGCAGTCTCGGCTCTTCGTGCATTTCTCTGCCGATACCGTGTCCAACAAAGTCCTTTACGACCGAAAAGCCAGCCGACTCGGCGTAATGCTGCATTTCTGCAGCTACCTGGCTCCATTTAACAGCCGGCGCAACCGTCTCTACTGCTTTGTCGAGAACTTGCCTGGTCACGTCCATGAGTCGGCGTTTGGACTCAGAAACCTCACCAATAGCTATCGTAACAGCGGCGTCTCCACAATAGCCGTCAAGTTTGACGCCAAAATCAATGCTCAGGATATCACCATCTTCAAGCTTTGTGTCCTCGGAAGGAATTCCGTGAACAACCTGCTCATTGACTGATGCGCAAATCGCACCAGGAAAGAGCATTCGAGCATATGGGCTGCGAACACCCTTAAACAGGGCCTGGGCTCCAGCATCAGCAGTCATTTGCAAAGCTGCGCTGTCCAATTGAGCGGTAGTTACTCCCGGCTCGGCAATCTTTTGTAATTTTGAAAGAACATCCACTACAACGGCGCTTGCTCGACGCATTAACTCAATTTCTCTTCGGCTGCGAAGTGTAATGGCCATCTAATTTCGTACTTCGTACCTCCATTGGGACACACCTTAGCCCCTGGCCAAGGCGTCCAACTTCACAAATACCAAAGCGATTACCTCTTCGGCGTCTTTATTAGCATCGATGTCATAAACTGTACTGCTATTTTTCTTATAGTAATCGACCACCGGCTCGGTCTGCAAGTGATACGTCTCAAGTCGATTCGCCACTACTTCAGCGCTGTCATCAGGTCGTTGGATAAGCTTAGTACCATCGTTATCACATACTCCTTCGACCTTTGGTTTGAATCTTTCAATGTTGTAAACCGCACCACATTGAGGACAGCTTCTCCTGCCGGCCATTCTCTTAACCACCACTTGATCATCTATCTGTAAATTCATAATAACGTCTATTTTTTTGTTAGCCGAAGCCAACGATTTAGTAAGCTCAGTTGCCTGATTAACGGTTCTTGGGAAACCATCCAATATGAAACCAGCATCAGGAGCTTTCATTATCGCGTCAGCCATCATCTCCACTATAATTTGATCCGGTACAAGTGCACCTGAATCCATATATGTTTGGGCTGTTTTACCCAGTTCGGTTCCTTCAACTCTTTGTTGTCGCAAGATATCACCACTGGATAGATGCAGCAGGCCATATCTGGCAACAATGCGCTTACACTGCGTTCCTTTGCCCGCGCCAGGCGCACCCAACAAAACTATCCTCACGCATAAGCCCCTTTAATTCTACCTGTTTCACTGAAACCATCGTAGCTTCGCATCAAGAGGTTCGCCTCAATTTTCTGAACCAGATCCAGCGAAACACTGACAACTATCAATAAACCCGTGCCGCCTAAAAATGTAGCTACCCGCCAATCAATTCCTAACGATATTGAAATAACGGTCGGCACAACAGCAATTATAGACAAAAAAGCAGCTCCAAAATAAGTTATTCTGGTCATCACGGTTTCCAAATATTCAGCGGTTCTACGTCCCGGCCGAAGTCCTGGAATAAAGCTTCCAGAATCCCTCAAGTTTTTGGCCATCTCCCTGGGCTGAAACTGCACAGTTACCCAAAAATAAGCGAATAGAAAAATCAATAACATATAGAGGACATTGTATGTAAAAGCCGTGTGGCTCAAAGCACCTTGCACAGTGGCCAAAAACATTGAGTTTCTCAAACTTTCTATTCTTGTGAATTGTTCAATTATCACAGGTGGGAACATCATAAAAGCCGATGCGAAGATTATCGGCATCACGCCTCCGTGATTGACCCGCAGCGGCAAATAATGTCTTTGCCCGCCGTACATTCGCCGTCCGCGCATCATCTTTGCCTGTTGAATCGGTATCCGTCGCTGGCCTTGGGTAATTAGTATCGCACCGGCAACAACAGATACAAACGCAATAACCAGGAAAAATAACTTCGCCGGGCTTACGGTGCCGGACGGTGCACCCACCCTTAAGTCAACATTCTCCAATAGCATTCCAACAGCCCAGGGCATTCTAGATACAATACCCGCCATAATTATCAAGCTAATGCCATTGCCTATGCCATACTCATCAATCTGTTCTCCCAGCCACATTAAGAAAATGGTCCCGGCCGTCATACTGATCACACCCATGATGACACCCTCGGTTACCATTTCAGGATAGATAAATTTGCCTAACATCTTCATATACATCATCGACTGAATAAGACATATGAGTACCGCTAAATAGCGTGTGTACTCCTGTATCTTTTTATGCCCTGCCTGGCCTTCCTGACGCAGTTTTTTCAAAGCGGGTAAAACCTCACCCAGCAACATAAGAATAATCGATGCAGTAATATAGGGCATAATTCCCAGGCCAAATATGCTGCTCTTGTCCAGGGTTCCACCGGTAAATATCCGCATATATTCAGTAGCTCTACCAATAGGACTATCTGTGTCTCTGTGTTTGGTGACTTCAGCAATCTTAGCCTGGTCAAAACAGGGATTGGGGATATGGAAACCAATCCTGTACATTATCAGCAGCGCCAAAGTAAAAAGAATTTTGTTGCGCAGGTCCGGGATTCTGAATATGTTAACTACTGGATCAAGCATTTCAATATCTCCCGATAGTCCTTCAATTTACGATAATTAAATGGGCCGTATTTTGCCCTGCAGCAAATAGTCGCGAGCCTAAGCTCAATTGGTGCGGTTTCGCAAAACAGGCGCCCAATCAATTACGTAATCAGTTTTGCTTTGCCGCCGCAACCTACAATCTTCTGCTCTGCGCTTTTGCTAAATTTATGAGCTGTTACATCCAACTTCTTTGTCAGTTCCCCATTACCAAGAATCTTAACTTTACTTTTCCGGCTATCAATTAGTCCGGCATTAGATAATTGTTCGGCACCGACGGCAGCACCCTCGTCAAAGCTTTCCAACTGTGATACATTAACAATTTGGTATCGTGTTTCGAAATTATAATTACTAAAGCCGCGTTTTGGCAGTCGGCGAAATAAAGGCATCTGTCCGCCTTCATAAAGCGAGACGGAGGTCGCCCCGGCCCTGCTGCCACTACCTTTGTGGCCTCGTCCGCAGGTTTTGCCACGGCCTGTGCCCACACCTCTTCCAACACGCCTGCGAGTTCTGTGCTTACCTGCGATAGAAGTTATTTCGTGATTCAACATTTAATCCATCACCACTTTTTTATTGCTTCAACCTGTACGCCGCGTAGGGATTCGACCATTTCTTTGCTGCGTAATTTCAACAGCCCATCCAACGTAGCCTTTACAACATTTTTAGCAGATGTGCCTCCATAAACTTTCGTAAGGACATCCTGCACACCGGCGAATTCGAGCACTGCTCGAGCACTGGAGCCGGCAATAACTCCAGTACCCGGGCTGGCCGGGACTAACGCTATCTTTGTAGCTCTATATTTGCCTTCGACTTGGTATGGTATCGTTCGTCGGTCCAAAGCTATCTTGTGTAAAGATTTTTTGGCGTCCTTTATGCCTTTCTCAACGGCAAGCGGAACTTCATTAGCCTTTCCATAACCAACACCCACTGTGCCTGCACGGTCACCAATCACGACTAAAGCCGCAAAGCTAAACCGCCGACCGCCTTTGACCACTTTGGAACAGCGAAATACCTTTACGACCGTATCTTCCAGCGGCCGTTCCTCTTGAGCAGATAACTTAGGATGTTCTACTGCCAATTTTTTTCTCCAATCGTATTTCCATGTGCACGAATTTCTTTCAAAAAATCAGGCCGGTTTTTCGTGCCGCATCGGCAAGAGCCTTGACTCTGCCATGAAACTTATATCGGTTCCTATCAAAGCAAACACATTTAATACCGACGCTAAATGCTTGTTTTGCGACCGCTTCACCTACGATTTGGGCGGCTTTTTTGTCGGTTGTATTGGGGGATTGGTCCCGCAGGCTTTTTGCTCTTGTGCTCGCGGAAACAAGCGTCGCTCCCGCAACATCATCGATAATCTGGGCGTAGATATGCCTGTTCGAACGAAACACCGACAGCCGTGGTCTGTTTGGTGTTCCGAAGACTTTCTTTCGCACGTGATACTTACGCCTCAGTGTCGCTTTTTTTAACCTGTCAATTCTCATAAAAAACCAAATCCCGATTGTCGCTTACTACTTTCAATTGATTATTTATTATGTTCTATCAATTTCGAGCTTTAACTTCTTTTTGGTTCCCATTAAATAGTCAATTTTTATACCGTTCCCGAAGTAAACGCTTTGCCAACCTTGCGTCGTACGTGTTCGTCTGCATAACGGATACCCTTTCCTTTATAGGGTTCGGGCGGCCTTATCTTCCGTATATCAGCAGCAAACTGCCCCAGCAGCCTCTTGTCTATCGCCGAAAGCGTGAACTTAGCAGGAATATCATTGCCTCTGGTTGCCTCAACATTAATGTTGACCTTCACACCCTTCGGTATCGGTCGCAATACAGGATGGGAAAAGCCAACCTGAAAAGTCAATTTTCCACCTTGCTCTTTGACATTATAGCCGGTACCATATACTTCCAGCTTCTTCTCAAAACCTTTACTAACACCTGTCACCATATTAGCAATCAAGGCACGCATTGTACCATGCATCTGTTTGGCCTCGCGGCTTTGGGGACGTTCATTTTCAACCGATACCTCCCCGGCGGAACTGTCAATTTCCACCGATATGGGCGGCTGACAATCCATCTGGAGCTGGCCGAGCGGACCTGAAACTATGATACACCGGCCGTTCTTCTCAACCTTAACTCCCTGAGGGATAATAATCGGTTTTTTCCCTATACGACTCATTAGCTCACCGTACACAGTATCTCGCCGCCGACATTGGCTTCTCGGCAGCTTCTATCACTCATAACACCACTACTTGTCGAAATTATTGCTATACCCATACCAGCTAAAACATGCGGTAATTCATCAACAGATGAATAAATTCTGCAGCCGGGCTTGCTAATCCTTTTAATTTCGTTAATAATAGCCCGGCCTTCCTGATCATACTTTAGAGTAACTCTCAGTATTCCCTGCCTGCCGTCATCGATTCGGTCGAAATCCTCTATGTAACCTTCTTTCTTTAAAACGGCCGCTATACCTTCGCAAATATTCGATGCCTTAATGTTAACCTCACTTTTATCTATACGCAAAGCGTTGCGAATTCTCGTCAACATATCAGCTATAGGGTCGCTCAAACTCATAAACTTGTACCTCGTGATTCGTGGCTCGTTTGATATAAAGCTTCAGGACTCACCAACTGGCTTTTCTCACTCCTGGTATTTTTCCTTCGTTAGCCAAGGTTCTAAAGCAAATCCGGCAAATTTTGAACTTGCGATAAACGGCCCTTGATCTTCCACAAAGCTGGCAGCGAGTATATTGTCTAACGCGAAATTTCTGCTTCTTTTCTGCCTTGTTTTCCAGTGCTTTAGTTGACATCTACACGTTCCAAAATAATCTTTATCATTTCGCCAGCAACCACTATATATTATTCTTCCGTTGCTGTCTTCTTGAATGGCATACCAAACAGCGACAGCATTTCCCTTGCTTCATCGTCTGTATTTGCTGTTGTCACCAGGGTTATGTTCATGCCCTGCTGAAACTCCATCTGTGCCGGGTTGATTTCCGGGAAAACACCCTGTTCGGCCAGACCCATCGAGTAATTGCCTCTACCATCAAAACTGTTTGGATTAAGGCCCCGAAAATCTCTTACTCGCGGTATTGCAAGATTAATGAGTCTATCCATAAATTCATACATTTGCACGCCGTGCAGAGTAACTTTCAAACTGGTTTCCTGTCCTTGACGAACTTTGAAACCAGCTACACTCTTCTTGGCCTTACAGACAGCAGGCATTTGGCCCGCAATCATTGTCAGGTCCTTTTTAGCGGATTCCAGGAATTTTTTATCCTGTGTCGCTCTTCCTACGCCCATAGAGATAATAACCTTTCCCATCCGCGGAACAGCCATAGGGTTCTTGTAGCCAAACTCCTTAATCAGTCCTGGAACAACCCTGGATTTATATAAATCTTTTAAACGTGCCATCTTATAATTAGTTAACTGGTTTACTAGTGAAATCCACTACCATTCTTGTCTGCGACAAGCAGACACAGGGGCGGACACACCAATGAACTATTCACAATTCACTATTTTGCCCTTCTAACAACGCCGATTTCAGTACCGTCGGTGGCAACCCGCCTCTTACTGCCATCCTCAAGCTGCCGATAACGGATCCTACTGCCCTTCGAGGTTTTCGTGTTGAGAGGCAGCACGTTACTCATGTGTATCGGCTGCTCAACGTTTATCCGGCCTCCCTGGGGACTTTTGCGTGATGGCCGAACGTGCTTTTTCGCTATATTGTGTCCCTGAACCACTACCTTATTCTTTTCAGGAATGACACGCAGCACTCTGCCGGTAGCTCCTTTATGATCACCAGCTATAATCTGAACCACATCGCCTTTTTTTATATGTACGGCCATTTCTCGTATCTCGTATTTCGTTTCATGCCTATCGTCATTATTTATACCACTTCACTTGCCAGCGAGATTATCTTCATATAATTTTTTTCGCGAAGCTCGCGAGCCACCGCACCGAAGATTCTCGTCCCTATTGGATTACCATCATTGTCAATCATCACTGCGGCATTGCTATCGAACCTTACATAGCTACCATCAGAGCGTTTAAGAGGACTTCTGGTACGGATAATAACACATTTATGAACTTTCTTGTCGTCCAACTGGCAGGTCGGCAGCGATTTTTTTATAGCTACACAAATAATATCTCCTACCGTAGCCACGGGTCGAGTCTTTTTACCACGGGAACCACCTTTTCCAAGGACCTTGATGCACAATGCCGACTTGACACCAGAATTGTCGGCTATATCCAACATTGTTTCCTGCTGAACCACGTTATATCCCGTCGTATTTAGGTTCACTCATTTATTTTGTTTCCCAAGCGCTCTTTATTGCACGTTTGGGCTCTTTCTAAACCGTCTTTTCTACAATCCTCACAAGGCGCCAACTCTTGGTTTTACTATAAGGGCGGCATTGCGCAACTTCAACAACATCACCTATACCAGCCTGCTTGTGCTCGTCGTGGACACCAAGTTTTGTTCTGCGTTTTACATATTTCCCGTATTTTGGATGCCTGACCTTGAAGTCAATGGCAACTTTGATGCTCTTGGCACCACTATTGCTCACTACAACGCCGGTTACCGTTTTTAATTTCCGATCCTGCATCTTTTACTTCCGTTTTTTACAGCAGCGTCTACAAAGCACGCAGAGTTTTTTCATTTCTTTCTCTGCGCCCTCGGCATTATCTGCGGTTAATTTTTGCTATTTTCACACAATATCGTTTTAATCCTGGCAATATCACGCCTGACATTAGTTATAGCTTTTGAATTCTCAAGCTTTTCCGTAACCGCCTGTGAGCGCAAATCAAACAAATGTCTCTGGAGCTCTTCGAGTTTGCTCTCAATCTCATCCGGGCTCATTTCGCGGTAATGCTGCGCTTTCATCTCAAGCTACTTTCCTTTTATAACGAATGTCTTCGTCTGATAAATCTACACCTAATCGGCATTTTATGAGCAACCCTAACCAGGGCCTGCTTTGCCACATCCTCATCTACTCCGCCAATCTCAAACATAACCTGTCCGGGCCTAACTCTGGCAACCCAAAATTCAGGCTCACCTTTACCTTTGCCCATTCGCGTTTCCAACGGCTTTGAACTTACCGGTTTGTGCGGAAACAGCCTAAGATAGACTTTGCCTTCACGATGCAAAAAATGAGTTGCTGCAACTCGGCCGGCTTCAATGTGTCTGGCGGTTATCCAGCTTTGTTCCAGGGCCTGCAAACCGTATTCACCAAATGCCACAAAATTGGACCTGGCGGCATTACCTTTCATTTTGCCGCGTTGGCTCTTACGGTACTTGACTCTTTTGGGCATCATGACCATTTTCTTAAACCTTTACAAACAGCGTTTGGTGTATTGTTTTCTTTTTCGCCGGGGCGAAATCTTCGGCTCCTATCCGCTATCCACTACTAAGCCGTTTCCTTCGGCACTTTTTTGCTCCCCGCCACCATCTTTTATCAACGGTGCATCAGCTTCAGTAGTGCTTTTGCTCTTTTGTACTGGTGCCGCTTTAGGTCTACCACTACCACTACCACCACCACGCCTCTGCGCCGGGCCAGTACGCCTTGATGGGCGAGGCGGCCGACGACGTGGACTCGCCTCAATCTCCTCGCCGAACTTGCCCTTATAAATCCAAACCTTAATGCCAATCGCTCCATACGTCGTTCTTGATGTTGCCACAGCGTAATCTACATTTGCATCCAAAGTATGCAGTGGGATAGAACCGAGTTTCTGCGTTTCCCTTCGTGCCATTTCTGAGCCTGCCAAACGTCCGGCGCAAATAATCTTAACTCCTTTAGCGCCCGCATTCATTGCCGATTCACAATGCTGCTTCATGGTACGCCTAAACGAGGCTCGCTTACTTAACTGCTCAGCGATAGCTTCGGCCACAAGTGTCGCATTCAACTCCGGTTCTTTTATCTCGACAACATTTACGGCCACTTTTCGACCCGTTATCCCTTCAAGCTCTTCTCGCAATTTATCGACCTCACCTCCTCTGGGACCGATGACCACACCAGGGCGACCGCTGTGCAGTGTTACTTTTACTTCGTTGCGTGTTCGGATTACCTCAATCTTTGCCACAGCACCTTTGGGCAAATGACGATTATATTTCGTGTCAACATACTGACGGATTCTCTGGTCCTCGACAAGAAATTTGCCGTAATCAGCCTTGGGAGCAAACCAGGTACTCTGCCATCCAAGTGTGATTCCCGTTCTAAAACCTATTGGCGATACTTTCTGGCCCATAATCTTGTGTCTCGTATTGCGTTTTATGCTTGTGTTACTGTTATATGTATGTGACAGGCCTTTTTACTAATAGGATGCGCTTTGCCTCTGTCCTTTGGTATCCATCTTTTTGTGCCGATGCGGACTCCCGCATCATCAACACGGGCACTGCTGACGTATAGATTATCAACGTCAGCCCGCTGCTCATCAGCATCCGCGACGGCACTTTTCAAAACCTTGTCAATCATTGCTGCAGCACGTTTTTGTGTGAACTTCAAGATATCCATTGCGTCCTGTGCACTTCGGCCGGCTATCAACTGCGTAACGAGTCTGACCTTGCGTGCTGACATTGGAGCAAAACGATAAGACGAACGCCAGTCAAGCAAATCATTTACCTCAGCAGATAAAGCCGCCGCCAGATGGCGAATATCCTCCGCTCGCGGCTTGGGCTTAAAAAGGCCTTTCTGCCAGTTTTTAACAGCCACGACGGATTCCTTCTTGCTAAGCCCCGGCCTGGCAAGCTGATCAGCCAACTGCTCCACATTCATCTGTTGCTGCTGACAAAGCTCTTTTAACTTATTAGCACTTAACATATCTTTTTAACTCATCTAAACCCGAAATTCGAATATTGAATTTCGAAACTAATATCCGTTATCTTATTTTCTTGCTTGAATGACCTTTAAAGACCCTTGTGGGCGAAAATTCTCCCAACTTATGTCCAACCATATCCTCGGTGACAAAAACCTTATGAAACATTTTGCCGTTATGGACCATAAAGGTAAAACCCACAAACTCCGGAATTATCGTGCATCTTCTTGCCCATGTCTTTATTGGATCACGAGAACCTGAGCCAATTTGCCTGTTGACCTTATCAAACAGTTTATCATCAACATATGGTCCTTTTTTAAGAGATCTTCCCATTTTTTTATGTCTCGTATCTCGTGAAGCTTACGTCGCTTCACGCTGTTACAGAACTAATTGTCCCTGCCTTTTATTTTTGCGTCTTCGAATAATCCTTTTATTACTGGTATTTCGTGGATTTCTTGTCTTTCCACCTTTTGCCAGCACACCTGTCGGCGAACAGGGATGCCTCCCACCGGCTCTATGGCCTTCTCCACCGCCCAGAGGGTGGTCAACAGGGTTCATCGCATTGCCACTTACATGTGGTTTTCTCCCCATATGGCGTTTTCGTCCGGCCTTACCGATCCGTATATTTTGGTGGTCAGGATTACTCAGGCGCCCAATCGTCGCCCGGCATTCTTTGCGAATCATCCGCATTTCACCACTTGGCAAAATGACAGTGACCCAATCACCTTCTTTGGCCACAATTCTCGCAGCGTTGCCGGCGCCCCTAACCAGTTTTCCACCCTGGCCGGCCGTCATTTCGATATTGTGAATTTCCATGCCGGCGGGAATCGCATCCAGCGGCATTGCATTACCAATCTTAGGTTCACAAGAGAACCCGCTTTCCAAACTGTCTCCGGCCTTTACACCCTGCGGGGTTAATATATATCTTTTCTCACCGTCAGCGTAGTGCAGAAGGGATATAAAGCAATTTCTGTTAGGGTCGTATTCAATCGTTGCCACCTTTGCGGGGACACCATCTTTGTTACGTTTGAAATCGATAATACGATAAATTTTTCTTGCCCCGCCACCTCTGAACCGGGCGGTAATAACACCGTGATGATTTCTTCCACCGGTCTTCTTTATCCGCCTGCAGAGCGACTTCTCCGGCTTTGTGGTAGTCAGGTCAGCGTAATCATTCACTGAGCTATTTCTACGTCCTGCACTTGTTGGTTTATAAACTCTTATACCCATTTTACTCGTATCTCGTACTGCTTATATCGTATTTCGTTTAGAACAAATCTATATGGAACTCCGGGTCCAAAAATACAACGGCTTTTTTCCAACTCGGCTTACTACCGTAGGTCCTGCCTCGGTGGCGGAGTTTGCCTTTGCGGTTAGCGGTTCTGACTTTGCGCACTTTAACACTGTATATTTTTTCCACAGCATTTTTTATCTGGATTTTATTAGCCTTTTTATTTACCTCAAAAGAGTATGCACCTCTCGTATTGGCAAAGTGTACGCCCTGCTCCGTAATCAGAGGGCGAATTATTATATCATAGTCATCTATAGCAATTGCCATTAATTTTCACCTGCCTCATCTCTGCCCAAAAGGGACAAAAACGCCCCTTTAGTTATCAACATCTTGCGGTGGTTGCAGATATCACCAGCGTTCAATTCAGCTACAGGCATAACTGAGACTTTGGGAATATTCTTAGCTGATTTGTAAAGATTATCGTCGTAGTCGCTAATTGTCACGAGGCAACTGTCTTTTGAGAGAATCTTTAAATTACTCAAAACACTTATGAAATCGCTGGTTTGTGGCTTTTGGAAGTTCAGCCCGTCAACCACGACAACGTTGTTACTCAAAAGCTTTGCCAATATTGCCGAGTCTCTGGCCAATTTTCTCTGCTTTTTGGGCATACGCTTACGGAAATTTCTGACGACCTTGGCAAAGGTGACGCCGCCACCGACCCGTTTTCCTGTTCTTCGGTTACCAACACGCGCAAATCCCGTACCTTTTTGCCTAAAGAGCTTTTTACCCGAGCCGGCTCCCATGCCTCTGCCCTTTGTCGCGGCTGTTCCCACTCGCTTGTTAGCCTGATACATAACAATCGCCTGCTTTAGCAGAGGATATCTGACCAAGCCGCCCAAAGCCGACTCATCGACCTTTAGGCTATCAATCTCCTGGCCATCTTTGTTATAAACAACCAAATCAATCATCTCACTCTCATCTCGTTCCATATCAGGCTTTTTTGGCACTACAGACCAAGCAATAGCCACCGGCAGGTCCCGGTACCGCACCTTTGACAACTAATAAATTTTTCTCTTTGTCTATTGCAATCAGTCTATGGTTTTTTGTTGTGACCCGACGGTTGCCCATATGCCCTGCCATTTTTTTGCCTTTTTTCGGCTTTCCACCATGGCCGGCATCGCTGGCGAAACTTGATATTGAGCCGGGCGCTCTGTGTTTTCGTTCGGTTCCGTGGGATGCCGGGAAACCACCAAAGCCATGTCGTTTCATCACGCCGGCGAAGCCTTTGCCTTTACTGGTACCTACAACATCGACTAATTTATTCTCCGCAAAAATTGAAACTGTGATAGAATCCCCGGCCTTGTACTCCGGCTCTGTATCATCAGACAGTCGCATCTCTTTGACAAATCTCTTTGGTGCCGTATTGGCTTTCTGAGCATGTCCAACCTGCGGACTCTTTCGGCGCGATGGCTTTACATCATCAAAACCTAACTGAAGAGCGTTGTATCCGTCAGTTTCGGCTGTTTTTACCTGCATAACAACACAAGGTCCAACTTGTATGACCGTAACAGGCAGCAGTTTGCCCGCTTCGTCATAGACCTGAGTCATTCCAACTTTTTTACCCAACAACATTGCCATTTTCTCGTATCTCGTTACTCGCGGCTCGAATTACCGTTCAGGCTTTTATCTTTACGAAAACACCGGCCGGCACAACTAACCGGTTCAGTACCTCGACCGTTCGTGCGTTGGCCTCGTGAATATCAATTAGACGCTTATGAGTTCTTAACTCAAACTGCTCACGTGACTTCTTATCGATGTGAGGACTTCGTAAAACAGTGTATCTTTCAATACGCGTAGGCAGCGGAACCGGACCACTGACACGCGCATTAGTCTTCCGAGCGTGTTCTACTATCTCTTTAGCAGATGCATCAAGAGCCCTGTGGTCATAGGCCTCCATTCTAATCCTTATTCTTTCAGTTTCAGTAGCCATAACTTCCCTCTATGCTTTTGTTGGGAAGAACCTTTTCCCTGAATTCATCCCTTAAGACTTATAAACCTATGAAATATATAAACTTATAAACCAAAAGCAAGATAATAAAAAACTCTCTTAGCATATAAATTTCCTATTATCTGCTAAATCTACGTTGTTTGTTTTTGGCAGGAAAGACCTTATTTCGCTGATTATTGACTCTTGTTCCCGGTTGCAATGTTCAACGATCAACTTTCAAATTCGTCTTCCTTAAGAATTAGGGTTAGGACCTACATATAGTCCTTCCAAAGCCATTTATCAGCTTTGGCACACCCTTAGGTGCAGCGAAACACCTTTCAAAAACCATCCATGACCACCAAATTACAGGTATGATACAGCCCAACTGGTTTACGCAACGTCATCCTTGACGATGCTCGCTACGGCTAAAACCAATATTTCTACCACACAAATTAAGTAATATCAATAAAAAATTCTATAAAAAACGGTAAAATATAAAAATAATCATTATTTTTTAAAGAATAATTTGCTGAGCGATCTGCTCAGGGATCTTCTCATAGCTTAACGGCTCCATAGTAAAGGTTCCCCGTCCTGCTGTGGCACTTCTAATCTCGCTGGAATACCCAAACATTTCCGCCATAGGCACCTTTGCATCGATTACGCGCATATTTCCATGCACGTGACAATCCGTTATCATGCCCCTTTTTCCAAGTATATTGCCCTGAACTGCCCCAAAAGAAGCTTCCGGAACTACCACTTGAAGCCGCATTACTGGCTCAAGTAAAACCGGCCCAGCCTGGCTGAGGGCTTTTTCTACCGCAATTGCGGCGGCCTGCTCAAAAGCCAAATCGGAAGAATCCACCGAATGAAATGAGCCATCAATCAACGTAACTTTAACTCCCACAACAGGATAGCTTGCCAACACACCAGTGCCGAGGGCATCCTTTGCCCCCCTCTCTACAGCAGGGATATACTCTCTCGGCACAGCGTTGGACACAATTTTATTTTCAAACTCAACATCGCGACTCGTAAGACCATCCTCCGTCAACAATGGCTCAATGACCAAAACAACATGGCCGTATTGGCCATGCCCCCCCGTTTGACGTATGAATTTGCCCTCCACCTTTGCCGACTTTGTAATAGCTTCCTTATAGGCTACTCTGGGCTTGCTAACTCTGACATTAACACCTTTTTCCCTTATAAGTTTGTGCTGGAGTACCTCCAGATGAAGTTCACCCATTCCGCTGATGATTGTCTGGCCTGTTTCGACATCTACTTTACATGCAAAAGTCGGATCTTCACGCCTTAAATCAGCCAGTGCATCTGCCAATTTTGCCTTTTCTACTGAGGTCATGGGTTCTATCGACATAGTAATAACAGCCTGAGGAAATGTAATACTCGGTAAACAAACGGGGTTTTTGGGGTCGCAAATAGTATCACCTGTAAGAGTTTGTTTTAATCCTACGACTGCGACAATATCGCCGGCAATGGCCGAGTCTAAAATTTTTCGCTCGTCGGCGTGCATCTCAAATATCCTGGTAATATTTTCCCGTTTGTTGCGATTTGCGTTCAAAACTCTTCTGCCGGACTTTAACGTGCCTTGATAAATCCTTAGAAAGCACAAATCGCCGTGCATATCGCTTGTAATCTTAAATGCAAGTGCGACCAAGCTGTCATTGCGGTCACATTTTACCGATATCTTCTTTTTTTTGTCAGTCGGTTTATGCCCGACCAAAACCTGTTTGTCCAATGGAGAAGGCAAATATGCCAAGACTCCGTCAAGCAGTTTCTGCACGCCGATATATTTCAGGGCTGAACCGACAAATACGGGATGAAGTTTACCGTTTAAAGTAGCTTTCCTAATTGCTCTATTAATCATTGTACTGTCGATTGGCTTATCGTGGATATAGGTATCCATCAGCTCGTCATCCTCTTCGGCTGCAAGCTCGATCATCTGGCTTCTTAGTCGCTCTGCAGTTTTTTTCAATTCTGTGGGAATTTCAGTCTCCTCAAAAGTTGCTCCCATCTCTTCAGTCCTGTAGAAGACTGCCTTGTATTTAATCAGGTCTATTATCCCGGCAAAAGAGTCGTCGGCACCGATAGGAATCTGTAATAAAATCGGATTGGCAAGGAGTTTATCGCGAATAGAGTCGATGGTCATCTCAAAATCAGCCCCGACTTTGTCCATCTTGTTCACAAAACAAAGGCAAGGCAAGTTGTATTTCTGCCCCTGCCTCCAGACAGTCTCACTCTGGGCCTGCACTCCCTCGCTGGCGTCAAATACAGCAACAGCGCCATCGAGAACCCGGAGCGACCTTTCAACCTCAGCAGTAAAATCAATATGACCTGGTGTGTCAATAAGGTTAATTTCAAAGCCTTTCCAGGGACATTTAGTCGCGGCTGAAGTAATAGTAATGCCTCTTTTCTGCTCTTCCTCCATAAAGTCCATAACCGCGGTACCGTGATGGACTTCGCCCATTTTGTAGGTTTTTTCAGTATAGAAAAGGATACGCTCGGTTATCGTTGTTTTGCCGGCGTCAATATGCGCTATAATCCCAATATTACGTAATTTTTCCAAAGTACTCGGCATAATCTGTCTCTCGTGTCTCGTATACCAGGGCGCAGCTTACGAATAAAAAAACTGCCACGGTCATCTTTTATAAACGCACCGTGGCAGTTAAAAATGACGAATCTTACCAGGCAAAGTGGGCAAATGCCTTATTCGCATCAGCCATTCTATGAATATTCTCACGGGTTGTCATAGCACCACCGTGTTCGTTGTAAGCATCTACCAGTTCGGAGGCCAGACGCTCACGCATCGGCTTTCCTTTCTTGCTCCTGGCCGATTGTAATATCCAACGAAAAGCCAGCGATTGCTGGCGTTTCGGGCTTACCTGCATCGGCACCTGATAGCTGGCTCCACCGACACGTTTGCTGCGCACTTCGATCAACGGTTTTACATTATTTACCGCTGTCTCAAATACCTCAAATGGTTCGGTGTCCTTAATCTTTTTGGAGATAATATCCATAGCATCATAAAAAACCCGCTGTGCAACACTTTTCTTGCCGTCCAACATCAGACAGTTAACAAACTTCGAGACCAGTTTGCTGTTGTATGCCGGATCAGGTTTTAATTGTTGACTTGAAGCAGTAAACCTTTTCATAGTTAGTATTCCCTGGTTTATAATTCATTGCTGAACTCTCAACAATGAACAATTTACTATTTTGTCTTTTTAGCGCCATATTTACTTCTGCCCTGCTTGCGACCGTCGACGCCGGCACAGTCAAGCACACCACGGACAATATGATACCGAACGCCCGGCAAATCCCTGACTCGGCCTCCACGAATTATAACTGTGCTGTGCTCCTGGAGGTTGTGGTCAATTCCCGGTATGTAAGCTGTAACTTCCTTGCCGCTGGTAAGTCTAACCCGGGCGATTTTTCGTAAAGCGGAGTTCGGCTTCTTGGGCGTTTGGGTCCTTACAATCAGACACACACCTCTTTTCTGAGGCGAACCGCTAATATCAGATATACGTTTTCGACCCTTTGATTTTGCTCTTGGACATCTAACTAACTGGTTTATAGTAGGCATAATTTACTTTCAATTTCACTTTTCGAGTTCTAATTGATTCCCAAAGCTTCTTTTACAGCAGCTTCTGCTTTTGCTTCCGCCTCTTTTTCTTCCGTGGCTTCAGCAAATTCCTTCGGTAGCGGCGCTTCAGCAAGGTGCTTAACCTTCAATTCCAGATGTGGTTTGAAAGCCGTACCGGCCGGTATCAAATGGCCGAGTATCACATTTTCCTTCAAGCCGGTTAAATTATCTATTCTACCCGCTAAAGCGGCCTCGGTCAAGACCTTGGTCGTTTCCTGGAAGCTGGCTGCCGCGATAAAACTATCCGACCAGAGCGAAGCCTTTGTTATTCCTAAAAGCAACGTCTGGGCAGTTGCTGCTTTCGGTTTTTTGCCCTTAGCCGGAGTACCCCCAATCATTTCAACCTTTTCGTTGATACTGGCAAGTTCTTTCTTGTCGATAACCTGACCTTCTTCTAAGTCAGTTGCATCTCCGACGTTAGCAATCCTGATGCTTTTGGCCAATCTTTCATTCTCTCTTCGGAATACAAATTTATCAACAACCTCTCCCGGCAAAAACGAGCTGTCGCCGACAGATTCTATACTAACCTTTCGCATCATCTGAGCGCTTATAATTTCAACGTGCTTATCATTGATATTAACATTTTGTGAACGGTAGACATTTTGAATCTCTGAAATCAGATATTTTTGCAATGTTTCTTCGCCTCTGATTCGCAGAATATCGTGCGGAACCAGTGGTCCATCCGTCAGAGCATCACCGGCTTCCGTCATATCGCCGGCGTGAACATTGAGGTGTCTGTCTCGTGGGACGTGGTGTTCTTTTTCCATACCGGACTCTGAGCGTATGATAATGGTCATTTTGCCCTTACGCTTATCGCTTCGCAGCTCGACTCGGCCGCTAATCTCAGCCATTGCGGCAGGGTCTTTGGGCTTGCGTGCTTCGAATACTTCGGTAACTCTGGGAAGACCGCCTGTGATATCCTGCGTTTTGCCGGTGGCCCTGGGTTGATGAGCAAGCAACTGGCCTGCCTGGACCTTCTGGCCTTCAACAACCTCGATTCTGGCTCCTGCAGGCAAATAGTGGACATCGAGTATTTTACCGCTGTCATCTTCTATGATAATTTGCGGATGCTTGTCGCCTTTATGCTCTATTACCACAGGCTTGCCGACCTGGCCTTTCCGCTCTTCTTCAATTCCAATCGTCTCGCCTTCGATTATATCTACAAAGCTGATAAGGCCCGGCACTTCGGCTAAAATTGGTATACGGTGTGGATCCCATCTGAACAACATCGCTGCGCTCTTAACCTTGCAACCATCTTTTACCAAAACTGTAGCACCATAGGGTACTTTGAATTTGTCAAGCTCTCGGTCTTTTGCGTCAAGGATAGCGATTTCGCCGTTGCGTTTGAGCGCAACAACCTGGGTACTGCCGTCGTTTCGTTTGAAAGAAACCGCATTTATATCCCGATACTGAATCTTTCCTGCGTATGTAGCTTTTTGATCACGTTCAAGAATCGCTCTCTCAGCAACACCGCCGGTATGGAAAGTTCGCAGTGTCAACTGTGTGCCGGGCTCTCCGATCGACTGTGCAGCGATAATGCCAACCGCCGTACCTTCCTCCACTAACCTACCTGTACTCAAATCCCAGCCATAACACTTCGCACAAATACCAAATGTACTGTCACAAGTCAGCGGGCTTCTGACCCTGATGGAATCAAGACCTAAAACTTCCATCTTTACTGCCGCCTCTGGTGCAATAACTTCATTCTCACGAACAACCATTTCATCTGTAATTGGATTACGAATATTATCTCTGGCGGTTCTGCCGATAATAAGTTGAGAAAGCGGCACATCGATCTCCTCACCTCTGCTGACCGTGCTTTTTGTGATTCCCTGTAAGGTTTGGCAGTCGTGTTCGGTGATAATTAGATTTTGGGCCACATCGATAAGTTTGCGGGTAAGATAACCGGAATTGGCTGTCTTCAAGGCGGTATCAGCCAGTCCCTTACGCGCCCCATGTGTAGAGCTAAAGTACTCAAGGACGGTCAAGCCTTCGCGGAAGTTTGATTTGATGGGTGTTTCGATAATCTCGCCGCTGGGCTTGGCCATCAACGCTCGCATTCCTGCAAGCTGCTGAATCTGGTCCACACTTCCTCTTGCACCGGAATCGCTCATAAGATATATCGGATTCAGATACGGCGTGCCATCATCCTTGGTATCTTCTTTAAGGCCACGCATCATTTCATTTGTAACTGCCACGCGGGCATGAGTCCAGGCATCAATAACCTGATTATACCTTTCTCCCTCGGTCAAGACACCATCTTCATAGTTCTTATAGATTTTGCTGACCTTCTTTTCTGTCTCGTCGATAATTTCTGACTTTCTTGCAGGTATCTTCAAGTCCATAATGCCAAAGCTCAAGCCCCCAAGTGTAGCATACTTGAAGCCTAAATCCTTTATTCTATCAAGAAGGTCTACCGTCTCACAACTACCAGCGAATTTGAAACAATCACTAATTACCTGGCTCAACCTCTTCCCATTCAAAGTCATATTGTAAAACGGCATCCCAGCAGGAAGTATATCGTTAAATATGCACCGACCAACTGTAGTTTCAACCACAGTTGAGTTCCCATCTGGCAGTTCATCGTTTTTAGTTGTTGAACTACGAATCCCTAAGTCTGAACTCACAACCGGTTTATCAATTTTTACCTTAATCTTTTCGTGTAACCGGATTTTGCCCACTTCGCAGGCCATTATTGCCTCGTAAGTGTCTCTGAAAGCTGAAATTCCAATGGGGGGCTCAGAAGTACCCTCGTGCTCTTTTTCCATATTTGTCAAATAATAGTTGCCCATCACCATGTCCTGAGATGGTCCAACCACTGGGGAGCCATTTGCCGGTGAAAAAATATTGGATGTGGCCATCATTAAGATATGAGTTTCAGCCTGTGCTTCAACGCTTAGCGGCAGGTGTACCGCCATCTGGTCGCCGTCAAAGTCAGCGTTGAATCCCCTGCAGGCCAACGGGTGAAGCATAATCGCGTTGCCCTCCACGAGGATGGGTTCGAAGGCCTGAACACCCATTCGATGAAGCGTAGGGGCACGGTTGAGCAAGACGGGATGCTGATGAATAACTTCTTCGAGAACATCCCAGACAGGGTCATCACGTCGTTCAATCATTCTCTTGGCGCTCTTAATCGTATCGGCAAGCCCGTGCGACCTGAGTTTTCTAATAATGAAGGGCTGATACAATTCCAGAGCTATTTTCTTTGGCAAGCCACATTGGTAGAGTTTCAGATTAGGTCCTACCACAATTACCGACCGAGCTGAGTAATCTACGCGCTTGCCAAGCAGGTTCTCACGGAATCGCCCCTGTTTGCCCTTAATCATATCCGTCAGGGACTTTAGAGGCCGATTATTACTGCCAAGTACAGGCCTTCGGCAGCGACCGTTGTCAAGCAGTGAATCGACCGCCTGCTGAAGCATTCTTTTCTCATTACGGATAATCACATCGGGGGCATTAAGGTCTATGAGCTTTTTTAGCCGGTTGTTTCGATTGATAATTCGCCGATAAAGGTCGTTTAAGTCACTGGTTGCGAAATTGCCTCTTTCAAGAAGAACCAAGGGACGCAAATCCGGCGGGATAACAGGAACAACTTCAAGCACCATCCACTCAGGCTTGTTGTTACTATTTTTAGCTTCGTTGACAATCTTAAGGCGTTTCGTGAGGTCTTTGATCTTCTGCTTGCTGTTTGTCTTGTCTATAGCCAGCCGCAACTCTATACTCAAGGCATCCAGGTCAAGATTTGTCAACAGTGCCCTTATCGCTTCGGCGCCCATTGAAGCCTTAAATCCGGCTCCAGGCACACCGTATTTGTTCGACGCCTCACGGAAGTCTTCTTCGCCAAGCAGTTGACCCAACTTCAACGGGCTTTGGCCAGGATTAGTAACAACATAGTCCTGGAAATAGACTATTTTCTCCAGGTCTGCTGTCTTCATTGCCAAAAGAGTACCAATACGATTAGGTATGGCCTTGTAAAACCATATGTGCACCACTGGTGCCGCAAGATTGATATGTCCCATTCTCTTGCGGCGAACACGACTATGCGTAACTTTGACTCCACAGCGGTCGCAAATAATTCCCTTAAACTTGGTGCCTTTATACTTGCCGCACGCACACTCCCAGTCCCGCTCGGGCCCGAAAATACGCTCACAGAATAAGCCGTCCTTCTCCGGCCGATAAGTACGGTAGTTGATAGTCTCCGGCTTGCGTACTTCCCCAAAAGACCAGCTACGAATATCATTGGGGCTGGCCAATGAAATCTTTATCGAACCGTAATCATTAATGCGATCGTAAATACTTTCATACATTTAAGGTTTCCCCTAATTGACTATTGACTATTTTCTATTGACTATTTTTTCGTTTTTTGCTTTTTTCCCAATAATCAATAATCCTTTCTACAACACAGCGCCTCCAAGCCGTTTCTTTTCAAGCTGGATATTCAATCCCAATCCTCTTATCTCATTGCACAACACGTCAAAAGACAGCGGCGTACCCGCTTCGAGGATGTTTTGTCCTTTGACCATTGACTCATAAATTTTTGTTCGCCCCTCAACATCATCGCTTTTGACTGTTAACATCTCTTGTAGAGTATAAGCAGCTCCATAGCCTTCTAAGGCCCACACTTCCATTTCACCAAACCTCTGTCCTCCGGTTCTGGCCTTTCCACCTAACGGCTGCTGCGTAATCAAGCTATAGGGTCCCGTTGCCCTGGCGTGGATTTTATCATCAACAAGATGATGCAGTTTCATCATATATATGTATCCTATAGTCGCAGACTGGTCGAATGGTTCGCCTGTCCTGCCATCATATAATTGGGTCTTCAAGGCCGGCGGGACATTTATAAAAAACTCATCCTCAGGCGGTACTTCTGCTCTTTTTTCCAACTCAGCCTTTCGCTGCTTCATAAGCTCATTCGCTTCGTCTGTCAATTCCCGGATATCATCCTCAGTAGCACCATCGAAGACCGGTGTAACAGCGTTAAAGCCCAACACCTTTGCCACCCAGCCAAGATGCGTTTCCAGTATCTGGCCCACATTCATCCGGCTCGGCACACCGAGAGGATTTAGCAATATATCAAGGCTCGTGCCATCTTCGAGAAACGGCATATCCTCCTCCGGCATAATCTTGGCGATAACTCCCTTGTTGCCGTGGCGTCCGGCTACTTTATCGCCGATGGACAACGCCCTTTTAATTGCAACGTAAACTTTTACCATCTCCAATACGCCACTGGGAAGTTCATCGCCATGCTTGAAACTATCAATCCTGCGTTTCTTTTCTTCCTGAATTTCAGCAATCTTGCCCCAGAATTTATCCACGATTTTCTGTACATCGTCTCTGGCCGAAGCGGGCCTGACCCACTTAATATTAAAGTTTTCTACCTGCTCATATACAACGTCATCATCGGGGCTTTGCCCAACTTTCTGACGTGTGGATGGATCGACGATATTAAGTTCAGATCTCTTATTGATAGTGTCGATCATCTGCCTGAAAACCAGACATTCTTTAGCCCTCATCTGCTTTTCATAGCTTTTTGTCTCGGCCGCCAGTGCCTTTTTTTCCTCCTCACTGGCCGCGCCGCGTCTTTTAAATCGTTCTGTTTTTATTACGACTCCTTCATACCCGCTGGGTAGTTCAAGTGAGTCATTTTTGACATCTTCGCCGGCTCTTCCGAATATAGCGTGCAGAAGTTTCTCTTCAGGAGTCAGTTCGGTCTTGCTCTTGGGTACCACCTTACCTACAAGGATATCACCAGTGCAAACTCTTGTTCCTTCGCGGACTACTCCGTATTCATCAAGGTTTCGCAGCGCCTTTTCGCTGACATTGGGAATATCACAGGTAAATTCTTCCTTGCCGAGGCGGGTCTCGCGAACTTCAGCGGTAAATTCGTCGATGTGGATGCTGGTAAAGCTATCGTTCTTGCAGAGTTTTTCACTGACAATAATGGCGTCCTCAAAGTTAAAGCCATCAAACGAGACAAATCCTACAAGGACGTTTTTACCGAGCGCCAACACACCGTTAGCCGTGCCGCCGCCATCTGCTATAATCTGGCCGGTCTGGACTTTTTCACCCAGCTTTATTATGGGCTTTTGATTAAGACAGGTTCTTTCATTCAATCCAACAAATTTGGAAAGCTTATATTCATCAGTGTGGTTAATGACTATGGTAGTTGAGTCAACTGCGGTAACGACGCCGCCTGTTTTGGCACGCACCACCATACTTGAGTTTTCGCCGACTATTCCTTCCATACCGGTGCGAACTAAAGGCGGCTCCGTCTTTAGCAGCGGAACTGCCTGCCGCTGCATATTTGAACCCATCAAAGCCCGGTTTGCATCATCATGCTGAAGGAATGGGACCAGCGAGGCCGAAACCCCAACAATTTGCTTTGCTGAAACATCAACATAGTTAACATCCTCGCTGGCAACCTGAGATAGTTCCCCATGTTTCATAGCCAGCACCATTCCCTTATGAATTTTATTTGTCTCTGGGTCGAATGTGTTCGGGGCTGCAATTACGGCCTTCATATCTTCATCGGCACGCAAATAATCGACCTTGTCCGTGGCTTTACCATTTTCGACCCTTCGATATGGGGTAAGTAGAAAACCATATTCGTCAACCGTAGCGAATATTGCCAAGGAAGCGATTAGGCCGATATTTGTTCCTTCGGGTGTTTCAATCGGACAGATCCTACCGTAATGGCTGATATGAACATCGCGAACTTCAAAGCCTGCCCGCCTTCTGTTCAAACCGCCGGGGCCAAGAGCAGACAGACGCCTTTCGTGCGTCAACTGGCTTAAAGCATTGGTCTGGTCAACTACCTGGCTCAACTCCCCGCGACCGAAGAAATAGTTGATACTGCTCGATACGCTCTTGGAATTTACCAAATCGGCGATACGTGCTGACTCATCAACCTCCCTTTTCATACTCATTCGTTCCTGAACAGTTTTGCGAAGCTTTAGCAGACCTTTTCTGATTTCATCACCGGCCAGCTCCTCGATTGTACGCAGTCTCCTGTTGCCCAGGTGGTCGATATCGTCAATCTCACCCTCATTGTTGCGCAGGGCCACTATGTATTTCATTGTGTTAAGGAAATCTTCGGGGCGAAGCGTCATCTCCTTTTCGTCTACTGCCTGCCCAAACTTACGATTCAATCTGAACCTGCCGACCCTGCCGAGGCGATAGCGGTTCGAATCGAAAAATTTCTCTGCAAAGAAAGTCTTCGCCTTTTCTTCACTGGGCGGATTGCCGGGCCTTAACCTCATATAAAACTTTAGCAGCGCCTGCTCGTGGCTTTGACAATCGTCCTCTGCAAGAGTGTTTAGAATCATTGGGTCCCGCACATCCTCGATAACTTCGACCTCACTCGTAGGTGGTTTTGGAGGTGGGACTTTCTTTTCAGGCCCACCCTCTACCAACTCCGTCAACGCCCATGTCTTCAGAAGATTGTCCCCACAATCACCTATATTTTTGTGTGTGTCCGCTCTAAATGTAGTCCCAACCCCAAAGTGCTTACCAATCCGCTGACTCAGACCCTGACTGCTTGGGTTTTCACTCTTATTCGATCCAGCCTTGCCTATGTAACCCTTTTTCACGCCATCTTCTGGACTACGACTCTTGAGAGCCCGGAAGAAGTAAATTCCCTGCTTTTTCTTGTCCTCTGGAGATATTTTTGTGATATGCTCGTTCAAGTTTTCGATATCAATCCAATCCGAGTCACTTTCGACCGCATCCTTACACTCTTGGAAAAGCTTCTGAAGCCGAGGGTTCTTCTTCCACAGCTTATCTACCTCCTCTTTCGGTTTCAACAATCCGTCCTCGTCGTTAAATCTCGGACATCCCTTACCTTTACCGTGTTTGTATTTCCGAGCAACTTTGGCCTCGAGCGCAGACAATTCCCGCTCAGCCCCTTTATCTTTAAGCACCTCCCCATCTTTTTCGGTAGCCACATATTTAAACGCGAACCCTCCAGTGCGTTCGCCCCCCTTGACGATATACCTTCTTCGCAGCTCATCTTGCTTATCTTCGACCCATTTACGCCCTTTCGGCTTCTTAAGCCATCCTTCGGCTTCGGGTTCGTCTTTGGCCTTTTTGGTCCGCTTTATCAAAGAGGAAGACCCACCGGAAGTAATATTGCTTTGCTGTATCAGAGTAACCTTGTCGCCGATTTGCGTGCCGGCATCTACTACAACCTCACCGGTTTCTTTGTCCACAATCGGCCCAACCGCCCACATAGTAGGTGTGAGATCTGCTACGGGAACAGTCTTTGTTGAATAAAAGTAACGCAAGATGGCCTCTTTAGTGCCGTGGGCCTGATCTATTGCCCGAAGAAAAATGGTTGCCGGTATCTTGCTGGACTGATCAATTCTGACAACCAAAACATCTTTACGAGTAACACCTATCTCTATCCAACTACCCCTTTCGGGTATAATTCTGCCGCCGTGCAGCACCCTATCGCCTTCTTTGCTCTCGATAAGAAAATCAACCCCAGGACTTCGGTGCAACTGACTGACTATAACCCGTATGGCCCCATTGATGATAAACTCTCCACCACCTATCATAACCGGCATCTCGCCAAGATATATTCCCTGTTCAGTTACATCTTTGCCGTCCTTGCTATGCAGTCTACACCAGAGCTTTAATGGATAACCATAGGTCAACCGCAGTTGTCGGCACTCAATAGGCGTATAACGTGGCCTTTCCAACTCGTAGTAGAGATATTCCAAACGCATAGTTTTATCATAACTTTCAATAGGGAATATCTCGCGAAACAGAGCTTCGAAACCGATACATTTTCTCTTGGTCGGGGCTACCTCTTCCTGCAAAAAGCGTTCGTAGCTTCTTCTCAGTATCGCCACAAGGTCTGGTATCTTAACGGCATCATGGACTTTTTCGAAACTGCGAACAGCTTGTCCATCACCAATCTTCACCATTACCAATCTCCCACATTAAATGTGCCAATCGCTTTTCCAGCACCAAAGATTGGTGCTGAACCATCAGGCTCTCCCCTCAATACTGAATCTCTTATCTCGTGAAGCGTATCCCGCACTTTAGTGCTTACAGTTCGACTCACACTTCACACCTTCTCTTTATGCCAGTTCAACTACTGCACCAGCAGCTTCAAGCTGCTGTTGGGCAGCTTCGGCTTCTTCCTTGCTTAAACCTTCTTTGACCGGTTTGGGAACGTTGTCGACGAGGTCCTTGGCTTCCTTCAGCCCAAGCCCCGTCAAGGCTCTTACTTCTTTGATAACCTGAATTTTTTTATCACCGTACTCTTTCAGGATTACATCGAAGCTGGTTTTCTCTTCTTTTTCCTCGGCCTGAACCTGTCCCACAGGCCCAGCCATCATAACAGCGCCACCGGCAGCCGGCTCAATCCCATACTCCTCTTTAAGATAATCGCCCAGCTCTTTGGCCTGCAACAATTTCAGACCGGCTATTTTATCACCGAGCTTTTTAATCTCACTACTCCATTTCATTGTCTCTTTAGAATCCTGGGCTCCTTTTGCCTTTTTGGTTTCCTTTACTTCCTCCTTTACCTCCTCCTTTACATCTTCCTTTACCTCTTCTTTTACCTCTTCTTTAGCGTTATTTTTTGCTTGTTCCTTTTCTTCGTTTTTAGCCATTTTCAGTCAACTCCTGTCGTTAACGCCTTGTGGTAGCCGAAACTCCACCGTTTCGTTTAACCCTTCACAGGGGGCAGCCACACAGGCAACAATATTTCAAATTTCCTGCCTTTGCTTGACAATTTAAGCCGCTTGCTTTTCAGCTCTTTCAATAATAGTTTTTATGCAACCTGCGATAATTCCAGCAGGAGCACCAACCGTGGCAGCCAACCTTGCCGCGGGTGCCTGGGCCAAAGCGACAATTTCACCCTGCAATTCTGCCCGCGTTGGCATTTCCGAAAGTTGCTCTGCTGACTTGGCATCTAAAGCCGAGCCTTCCAGAAAAGCACCTTTAATCTCTATCACCGGAACCTTGCTGCGCCATCCGACCAGCTCTTTTGCCACGTCAACAATGCTGTCACCGCCATAAGCAATAGTACAAGGGCCACTGAACAGAGTCGCTGCTGATTCCATCTTGCGATTGCATAACACCTTTTTGAACAGTGAATTCCTTACTACTAATAACTTTATACCCTGCTCTTTAAGCTCCCCGCGCATCAAGTTATTGTCAACACCACCTATGCCTACAGTACTGACTACCAAAAAATCCTGGATATCTTCATCAACAATCTTTTTTTGCAGTTCGGCCTGCAACAATTCTTTCACATATTTGCTCATCTTCACACCTGTTAATATGTAAAGCTGTCTGCTATCAGCTAATCGCCAAGTATCGAAATAATAGTTCGTTTTTAAATACTAACTGTTACGCTCGGGCTCATCGTTGCAGATAAAGATACTTTTTTGACATATGTACCTTTTGCCACCGCCGGCTTGATTTTCTTTATGTGTGAGACAAAAGCCTCGATATTACCAATTAGTTTTTCTGCCTCGAAACTCTGCTTACCGACAACAGTGTGAACATTACCGCCCGCATCGTTCCTAAACTCAACCTTGCCTGCGGCGAACTCAGCTACTGCAGTTGTAATGTCAGCGGTTACTGTGCCATTTTTTGGCGATGGCATCTTTCCCTGGGGCCCGAGAACCCGGCCGAGTTTACCTACCTTGCCCATCACCTTTGGCGAGGCGATAGCCACATCGAAATCCAACCATCCATCTGAAACCTTTTTTATCAACTCATCGCAGCCGGCCTCAACAGCACCAGCATTTTGGGCTGCTTCAATGTCAGCATCCTCGCAGAAGGCGATAACTTTCTTCTGCTTACCTATCCCATAAGGCAGCGATATTGAGCCTCTAACCATCTGGTCGGCTTGCTTGGGGTCAATACCCAGGTGCAACACACATTCTATGCTCTGGTCAAATTTTACAGACTTAAACAATTTGACTTTTTCGACCGCCTCTGCCAGGCTCAGCGATTCCTTGGTTACTTGTTCCGACTCTTTCTTATATCTTTTGCTTCTACAACCCATAGCTCTACTTATATATAATCTCTTTCTTTACGTTATACACTATCTTCTATGTCTATACCCATACTTCGGGCAGTGCCTCTGATAATCTTTTCGGCCTGCTCCAAATCGTACGCATTCAAATCCTTGAACTTAGTCTCAGCGATTTTACGCAGTTGCTCTGTGCTGACTTTCCCAACTTTTTCTTTATTTGGAACGCCACTGCCCTTCGCGATTTCGGCCGCCTGTTTCAGCAACACCGCCGCTGGGGGACTTTTGACCTCAAAGGTGAAACTTTTGTCCCTGTAGACGGTTATCACGACCGGCACGATTGTTCCATTAAGCTGTTTTGTTCGTTCGTTGAACTGCGAAACGAACTGACCTATATTAACACCGTGTTGGCCCAAAGCAGGTCCTATCGGCGGTGCCGGCGTTGCCTGCCCGCCCGGCGCCTGCAATTTAATCTTTAATGCTACTTCTTTGGCCATTGGTCACCTTTGTATCGTATCTTGTATCCTTCCTTACGCAATTGCCCGTGCGATATTGCCTACACTTTTTCTATCTGCCAATACTCTATATCCAGCGGTGTCGGCCGGCCGAATATCGTAACAATAACCTTCACAATCCCACGCTCAGTATCAATCGAATCGACTGTTCCTTCAAAGTTCTCAAAGGCACCTTCCCGAATTTTAATCATATCACCTTTCTCAAACTCGACTTTGATACTTGGCGCCTCCTCATGCTTTTCCGCTTCTAAAAGCATCTTTGCCACATCCGTATCCCGCATAGCCGTGGGAATTCCTTCGGTGCCGATGAAATCTCCGACGCCCGAGGTTTCCTTAATCATAAACCATGCTTTTTCCCGGACCCGACCATCCTCAGCCGGTTCCATTTCCATAAAAACATAGCCCGGATACAGTTTTCGCTTATGGACTGTCTGCTTGTTGCCGCGGATTCGCCTAACCTGCTCAACAGGAACCTCTATTCTGCCTACAATATCGGTTAAACCTTCCTGATTTACTTTCTGCGTAAGGGCTTCTTTGACCTGCATTTCCTTATTTGCCGCAACTCGTAAAACATACCACTGCATATTAATACCTATTTCGTATTGCGTATCCTGTTTCTCGCTTCTCGATGCTTCTTGCTCGAAACTATCCACTAATTACTCTGCCAGCTTTAAATATTATACAACAGCTTTTCAAAAAACATCTGAAAACCTAAATCCGTGGCTCCAAGAAATATAGCTAAAAGAATCACAAGCACAATAACGATAAATGTCGAAACTGCTATTTCCTTTCTGCTTGACCAGCTAACCTTTTTCATTTCGCTTTCAGCGGCGATCATAAAATCTGCAATCGTTGATTTATTCACCAACCAAAAAATCAAAAGGCCCAAGGCAACAAACAAACCGGCAGGTACCATAGTTTCGGTCCACAATCCCAGATCCCAGGCCTGTAATTTCTTGTAAAGCTGCAAACAGCCTAATCCTACAACTAATGCTGCGCCAAAAGCGCTATAGAGCCTTGTGTATTTGCCCTGACCGCGTTTATAAATATTAAACACCATAATAATCTCACATTTAGTGTCACAAGATACACTACCAAGCAGGCCAGGAGGGAATCGAACCCCCAACCTTCGGTTTTGGAGACCGACGCTCTGCCAAATTGAGCTACTGGCCTATTGTTCTATAGGTTCCCACTTTTCGAAGGGACCCCAAAAAACAACAAAAGGCGTTTGGGACACAGATACGTTGCAAAATGGGGTCCCTACTCTTTTGTCACCGACAGGCGGGGACGGTTTACTTACGTCGTATCTTATGGACAGTATGTTTACGTTCCTTTTTACAAAATTTCTTTAGCTTTATTTTCGGTGTTCCCTCCGCCACACTAACGCTCGTGCGATAGTTTCTCTGTCTACACTCGACACATTCAAGCCAGACAAATTCCCTTTTGCTTTTCTTCTTAGCCATATAAATGCCTCTGTCCGCCGAGCAGGCTCATCCCAATAGAAATTTTCCTGTCTTGTATCATATTGCCCACTGTATAACTTCTAACGAGGTGCGTTTACCTGAGAGGTACCCTAAATATAGCTTATTGCATTTGGGAACCCACAAAAATCTTCCTGCCCTGCAAATACCCACTAGGCTACATTTCACCGATGCTGATACGTTTGCTTTTGACAGTCGCGGCTTCAACAGTTTTCCGGAGATACTCATTCAAGGATTTTCGTTACTACACCAGCACCGACTGTCCGACCTCCCTCACGAATGGCAAAGCGAAGGCCTTCTTCCATAGCGATCGGAGCAATAATCTCCACCTCCATTGCAATATTATCACCCGGCATACACATTTCCGCAGCCTTACCGTCCCTGCTCATTAAAGTATGAACCGAGCCGGTAACATCAGTCGTTCTGAAATAAAACTGTGGCCTGTAGCCTGAGAAGAATGGTGTATGACGGCCGCCTTCTTCTTTGGTCAGAACATAGACCTCGGAATGAAACTTGGTATGAGGAGTAATTGAACCGGGCGCGGCGACAACCTGTCCACGCTCCAGATCTTTCTTTTCCACACCACGCAGAAGCAAGCCGATGTTATCGCCGGCCTGGCCTTCACCAAGCGTTTTGTTAAACATCTCCACGCCGGTAACAACGGTCTTGCGTGTCTCAGCTGCAAGCCCAACTACTTCAACCTCCTCGCCAACGCGGACTTTGCCTCGCTCAGCCCGGCCTGTGCCGACCGTGCCGCGACCCTTTATGCTGAAAACATCCTCAACCGGCATAAGGAACGGCTTATCAATTTCACGCTCAGGAATTGGAATATAATCATCAACCGCAACCATCAACTCGTCAATGCACTTGCAGGCTTCATCATCTTTACCTTCGCAATTCATCGCCGCTAAAGCTGAGCCCTTAATAAGAGGAATCTCGTCGCCGGGAAACTCATATTTGTTCAGCAGTTCTCTTATCTCCAGTTCTACCAACTCCACCAACTCAGGGTCATCAACCTGGTCCACCTTGTTCATGAAGACTACAATCCTGGGCACGTTAACCTGACGAGCAAGAAGGATGTGCTCACGAGTCTGCGGCATAGGACCATCTCCGGCTGCCACCACCAAAATAGCGCCATCCATCTGGGCTGCCCCGGTAATCATATTCTTGATATAATCGGCGTGCCCCGGACAATCAACGTGGGCATAGTGGCGTTTTACCGTTTCATACTCTACATGAGCAGTGTTGATTGTAACACCTCGCTCTTTCTCTTCGGGCGCGTTGTCGATATCATCAAATTTTTTGATGTTACCACTGCCGGCTAAATGCGCCAGCCGCATTGTGATTGCTGCCGTCAATGTCGTCTTACCATGGTCAACATGACCTATAGTTCCAACATTAATATGTGGTTTTACCCGCTCAAATACTGCCTTTGCCATCTTAATATACACCTCCAATGTGCTGGGTTAGTATTTAACTACCTGCCTATTTTAATTCTATTTAAGAGCTGCTTTTTCAACCTCTATAATCAATTCAAAGCCAAGATCAACAATAGATTTGCAAGCTATCTTAGCCTGACCTGCTTGCATTTAGCTGCTGATGGGGCTTGAACCCATGACCTCGTCCTTACCAAGGACGCGCTCTACCACTGAGCTACAGCAGCAATATTGAATCCACCATTCACCGCTCTGGGGGTAGATCAAACAGCAAAAGATAAAGAACGACTCTACCCACTATGCAAGCCGCAAAAGATGAACCTCACCCTCTTTTTCTGCCTCAATAAATACAGGTAATTGTAAGCTCTTCTACTCAATTTACAATATAAACGCTTGATAATATAAAACCATCATCAAAAATGCAAACGTAAAAAGTCGAAAAATGCAAAAAAAATAAAAAATCTTCAGACCTTAACTTGTTTAGCCTATAAATATGGTCTTTTTAGCAAAAAATGGGGATTAGCGGGGATTGACACTTGTCACGCAACATCTTTAAAGTATCATAATTCTTGATTAACGCTCAAGAACGCCAGTTTCCTACAACAAAGACAGGCTTATTTTTTTATTTTCCACAAAAAAACTCGTCAAAAACAGCCCTCGTACAACGCTGTAGTATATACACACTCACACTAATCGCATACTAAAGCCCAGTTAATCACCTTTCGGATCTTTGGCCTAACGAAGGCGACTAAGCCAGAGTTTTACCTGCATGAGCCATTTCGGCCTCTTACGGGAGGGATTTATTTGGGTTAGTGCTTTTAGTACTTCGTTCGGATCAACTCCAGCAGGCGGCTCGCTTAGATAATTGTCAATTGCCAATACTATAACATGATTAGGATCTAAGTCCTTTTCCAACAGGCAATTATCCACCAATTTGGTTGCAGCTTCCACATTTGGCCATCTCAAATAAGCATCCAGCAGTTCCGCCAGGATTTTATCTCTTTCTTCTACCTTCTTTGCCTCTTCCTGAAGTATACCAAAATACTTTGCTGCCTGCTCAAAAGCACCGGTTTTCTTATACAGGCCGGCTAATTTCTCTCTAATATCCTTGAGCATCTTTAGCTTATTCTCACGTACGGCTTTTCCCTCAGCTATTTCAAGAAAAGAAATCATTTGTTCAACAGACAACTTTGCTTTTGTGCTTGGCGAGTCAAATTTGGCTATCCATTCGTTTAGGACACCGGCATCAGAACTTTTTAATATCTCGAGCATCGCCTGCCAGGCCGGCTCGCTCTCACCCTCCGCTGATGAACCAATTTTACCCGAAAGCCAAACTAAATCTTCCTGGCTGCCGACTTCACTGGCAAGCTCTATTATTTTTTTCCTAACGATGGGATTGCTGTCGTTAATAAAACCTCTCAATATGTTAAGCGCCTTTGTTTTATCAATATAAATAAGCCCATCTACCGCTGCCTCCCGAACCAAATCTGTCTCGTCATTCAGTGCTTGCTGAAATAAAGACTCAAACAGTTTGCTTGACTCAGCTCTGCAAACGCTCCTTTGTGCACATAATCCAGCCATGGCTGTGAGCAATTCACCGCGTAACGTCCCGTCGGCCCCATCTTCTTCCTGTTTATATCTTGCCTGTAGTAAACCAAGATATTTGTCAACCCCCACCGATGCTAATCCGCCCTGCTCAAGCACTTTCTTTATTACATCAGTTCCTTTTTGTGCCTTTTTCGGGTCCTGATCGACTAGGTACTTTTCCGCCCATTCCAAGAGCTGTTTTCTTACCTCAGGCGAAACATTGAACCCTGAATTAGCCAAAAAGGCGTATTGACATGCTCTGCCGAGCGCAACGAACAACTCAATCCTGACCTCATCATATTGTTCAATTTTGAGCTGTTCCAGCAAATGCTGGGCTGAATTCAACTCCACCATCAAAGCCAGAAGCTTCGCTGTTTTTAGTCGGACATCTCGGTCCTGGTCCGAAATCAAATTGAACAAAATGGACTCAAGTGCAGCAGGTAGTTGGGGATTGGGGGTCGAGCTTACCCTATCTTGATAAACCTTATCCAACGCCCACAATCTCACTGTCACTTCAGAATTTTTAAAATGCTTAGCCAGGAACTCAGCTTTGGCTGCATCATCCTTTCTGCCACTGTATACCTCATCTAATGCGGACAAATAGCGTTCTTCCCACAGATCCAGTTCGTCTTTCAACTTGTGCACATGTCCTTCCAGCCAAATCAGCCTGTCCCGAAGGAATTCGTCTGTGTCCTGGCTTTGAAGGATATTTACTGTGCGAATTTCGGCGTCCAGACCTACCGTTATGCCCAGAGAATTCAAGGCTTTTTCTGCTGCCTCAGCCACCTGCTTTTCAGGATCATTAACCAGCTTTATAAGTCTAATCACCGCCTGCTTATACGGTTGAAGCTTCAATGCATATATCGCATTCAATCTCGTATTGACCGATAGAATTGGGTTTGTTACCACTTCTTCAAGAGGCTCTGATATTTGCTCGTATTCAAATATTAAAAGGCCCTCAGCAGCCAATTCAGCCTCTGTGGCTATCTTGGTAGGCAAGATATCAAGCAATGGCTGAATAAAGTCATCCTTTTTCTGTATACGTTTCTGTTCTGGTCGGGCCTGAATCAACGCCTTGCAGACAGCCATACGTGCAGCGCTGTTTTGGGACTGTTCCAACACGGACAGCAGAATCTCTCGAGCTGCCGGGTCTTCACTAAACAGCATTTCAGCTGCTGCAGCTATACGTATCTGCTCGCTTGTACCCTCCAGAAGAGTGCTTTCATAGATTTTCAACTGCTTGCTGAGTTCAGCCTTTGCACCTGTTTCATTAGCGGTAGAGGCTGGTCTGTCTGCACTAATTCCGGCTTGTTGGCATCCCACCATCAATAGAAATATCAGCAGATATAGTCGTTTTGTACTCATTCGGATGACCCTAAACAAAACTCCGCCTGCCATAATATTCTTAAAATCCTTGCAAGTCAATTCTCATTTTCGTCTGTTTTATCGACTCAATTCACTCTTTTAAGGCCTTGGATGGAATTCCTTATGAATCTTTCGCAACCTTTCCTGGTCAACATGTGTGTAAATCTGTGTAGTGGCGATGTCCACATGTCCGAGCATTTCCTGGACGCTTCTCAAGTCAGCTCCACCTGTCAGCAGATGCGTTGCAAAGCAATGCCTCAATGTATGTACAGTTAGATTTCCGGGCAATCCTGCACGAATTGCATATTTTTTAACTAATCTCCACACTTCAATACGACTCAAGGGCAGACCGGTTCGAGAAAGCAGCAGAAAATCGGCACTTTGCGACTTGGCCAGCTTCGGTCGAAGATCCCTAAGGTACTCGACTGTTGCTGCGATGGCGGTTTTGCCGACTGGTATTACGCGTTCTCTATTGCCCTTGCCCAGGCAGCGTAAGTATCCTATGTCAAGATTCAAATTTGAGGTTTTCAGCCCTGATAACTCGCTTGCACGTATGCCGGTGGCATAGAGCAATTCGAGAATCGCTTTGTCACGAAGGTAAAAAGGTTCATCGGGTGAAGGAGCGTTTAACAGGTCGATAACCTGCTTTTTGCTGCAATAAATGGGCAGTTTCTGCCAAAGCTTTGGGCCTTCAAGTATTGCAGTGAAGTCATCACTGACTCGCCCGGTAAGTTTGGCAAACCGTAGGAGCATCCTTATAGCAACAAGACCGCGTTTAATCGAACTTTCACTCTTTTCGGCCCGGCCGAGCACTTGTAGATATTTCTGTATAAGCGCCGGCTTTATTTGCTGCAGCAGACTGACATTTTGCGACTTGCAATACACCAGAAAGCTTTTCAAATCTCGCCCATAGGCCAGGATTGTATTGTTGGACAGACCCGCCTCAACAATCA
>JBARPZ010000358.1:0-2024 GCA_049643445.1 Sedimentisphaerales bacterium | reverse complement strand
GCGCTCAATAGTCTTCTTCCCGATGATCTCTCGATTTGGTATGCCGAACAGATTAATAACATTGCGCAAATCATGATTATAGACGATAGCTACTTTCACGACTAGTCCCAAAACAAGCGAGTTCTCTCAGGCTTGTACGAGGTGAAGCCGCTGGTTTTACCGGTACATACCGCCCCTATCCCGACCGGTTGGCCGGTTAAGTGTACTACTTCAAGTTGTCTTTGTGTCATATCTTTCTCGTTTCTGAAATTTTCAGGGAGCCCACAAATATCGCGGCGTCCGTACCACGATTTCTATGAATTTTTTTTAACATCGCAGTGGATGTCGCAGCATTTTGAGCCCTCTAAAAAACACATCCAGCCATGGATTCCATGACAGTATTCGATACAATATCTTTCTGCCTGTCCGAACAATCTGGCACGGAAGCTGAATAAACGCATTGCGAAATTTCTTGAACTCCATCTTCAAGACCGCCCCCTTGTCGGCCTTGTACTTCTCCTTCCAGCGTCCCTTTTCCGGAAGCAGTAAAGCGAACCACGCTTTCAGGGTCCAGGCCAATGACGCCATCACCATATAAGCCCAATTGCTTGTCAGATTATCAACCGGCATACGCATCGCCTTGACGCCGTTTTTCAGTTGCTCAATCAAATTCTCCTGATTGCAGCGATTGTTGGCCAATCGAACAATTTCAGCTGACGTAGATTCAAAGTCGTTGGTGATATAAAAGAAATAGCGTATATCATCGAACAAAACCTTTTCGCCTTTTTCCACCGACAGATTTTTTCGCAAGACAACAATACGATAAGTTTTCTTGCATTTGGCCGGACGATACTTAAACTCAGCAACATCTTCGGATTGCAAACGAATGTTCTTATACTCTCGTTCTACAACAATACGTTCCTTGACATTCTCGGGTCGTTGTCTCGGTTCCGTACGAACGTCATATTTGGCAGGACGTACCAGAGGCCTCCAGAGTGCCTCCGGAAGGCTTTCAGCGATCTTGAACAAATTCGGCATGGCGTTGATGCCAAAGATAAACCTTACGTTTTGGTCATTCCATTCATCCAGATGTTTTGTCTGGCTGAAATCGGTGTCGCCCCTGATCAGTATCTTTTTGAAACCTCCTCTACGGCATAAGCTTATCGCCTTGTTGATATACCGGGCCGCATTATGACTGCTGGTGCAGTTGCCGCTGCGATTGACCAGATACAAAGGCTCGCTCGTATTCGCCAATGAAACCAGCAGAGGATGATAACCCCAGATGCCTTTATAAGACATATCCATGCCTTCCTTGCACTCGCCGGTCGTGCCGGTTATTGTGCCGTCGGCGTCGATGACGGCTTCATTGAAAAACTCTTGCAGCTGTTGCTTCCATACATCAAGGCGAACATGGTTGATGGTATCCATTAGAATCTCAACATCGTTGCCGGTAAATCGCCTGCAAAAGTCTCCGGCCGTTGTGGGATCGGGGATCCTTTGGACGCCGAGGGCATTGAGATAAACTTCGTCGTTTCGCAAACGCTCCAGATCTTCCAGGCAGTCGCCGTTACTGAAAATATTGTAGGCGATGTTTAGAACGTGATCGGATTCATGATAAGGCAGATGCCGCTTGAGAAGCTTGAGATTCTCGTCGATTGCCTTCATCAGCCCAGTTCTCTTTGCCACCAGGTGCATCCCGCCGACACCACCGTAAGCCAGACCACCGGCCCGATCGGCAATGTCATAATGAATGTTGCCCGCCGAAAACATCGGCCTGTCCTGTTCTTCCCAGTTGATGGGACGGAGCCTGTACTGAATTCTTTGCTTGCGTCGTCTGATCTTTTTTGATATTCTCTTGTTCACTCGAAATGCCTCCTTGTATCGAAATATTGCTTGTGTGATTTTTTACTAAAACCCATTATAAGCAAAGATACAGGGCATTTCGAGTACTTTTGTGAAGTCATCAATAATAAAACTCAAGAAGTCACGCCTGTATAGGGACTAGTGCAAACACAGGGATTCGATCTCGAATTGCCTCCCTGTAC
>JBARPZ010000357.1:0-2251 GCA_049643445.1 Sedimentisphaerales bacterium | reverse complement strand
TGGTGCGATTATCGCGTACGGCCTGGCCAAGGGCGACGAGAAATGGCGTTGGGCGGTCGAAGGGCCGGAGTATGCTTCGCCCGTTGTGATGACGGCGGGTGGTGTGAAGCAGATAGTTACTCTGACGGAAAAACATATCGTGGGTATTGGCGCGGCCGATGGTAAGCTGCTTTGGCAGCTACCGTTTGCGCCTGGGAGGAGGGCTTACAACGCCGCGACCCCGATTGTGGACGGTGATACGGTAATCTATACCGGTGCCGGGAGGGGTACGAAGGCGGTCAAGATTGAAAAGAAGGGCGATGGCTTTGCGGCCAAAGAGCTTTGGAGCAACGGGGATTTGGCGACGCAGTACAATACGCCTGTGCTGAGGGACGGGTTTTTGTTCGGTCTGTCCGACGGGAGCAAGCTGTTCTGCATTAACGCCGAGACCGGGCAGACAGCGTGGACCGATTCGGCGTCGCATGGGCGGGGCGGATTCGGTTCCGTTGTGAGCGCCGGCGGTTGTGTGCTGGCGCTGCCGAGCAGCTCGGAATTGATAGTTTTCAAGCCCGACGGCAAGGCTTACGGCGAGATAGCGCGATACAAGGTTTCCGAGACACCGATTTATGCGTATCCTGTAATCTCGGGTAAACGAGTGTTTGTGAAAGATCAGGATTCGTTGGCGTTGTTGATGGTCGAGTGAGGTCCGGTTGCCGGGCAGGATCCGGATGGCATGGCTAAGTTCCGGGCGGTAAGCTTATGGGGCCCGGCTTTTGGCGCACCACCCCAACTTGAGGTCACAGGTTGTGATTTCAAGTTGGGGTGACTTATTATGGGGGATGAAAATGGGAATATCAAAAATTTTTTCAATCCTTTCTTTTTTTTCAACCATGTCCTTCCGCCGAGCGTATTAACTTTAGAAACTTAAGACGATAAAAAAATAAAGGAGACTGGAAATGAACACTACAGATACACATAGAGCACTTGATTACTTCAAGGCAAAAGTGGAATTTAGTACCGGCCCGGTCGAACTCAAACATATGCTTGATGTAAACGAAGAGATCAACATCATAGATGTTCGTTATCCAGCGGACTACGCGATGGGTCACATTCCGGGCAGTATTAATCTTCCAACTGATCAATGGGACAATCTCGATTGTCTGAACCACGATAAGACCAACATAATATACTGTTATTCAGGCGTCTGCCATATGGCGGCGTCTGCGGCGCTGCACTTTGCAGAGTACGGATATCCGGTGATGGAGCTTGATGGCGGCTTCGACGAATGGAAGAAGCACGAGTTTTCGATTGTGAGCTGACAGCTGTTGGTTATAAGTGGATTTTTGACTCAGCTCCAGCCGGCATAAGGAGCTCAAAGCCCGGCTTCGGCCGGGCTTTTTTTATATCGAGGGGCCGAGAGGTTTCGAGGATTCAAAGTTTAGTACTGCAAATTCGCCGTGATACTATTTTGGGTTTTTGGCGCCAGGTATGTGCGTTTTTGGTCGCGCCTTTTATCTATTTTAAATCGCCACGAAGTGTTTTGGTCTGCGTTGCACACCCTTGTATCTTGTAGAAATGCGATGTCCTAAATCCGAAACAAATTCAAGTTTCGAAACGCGGTCCTTCACTCCTTCGACTGCGCTCAGGACAGGTTCGTTCAGAATGGCAGTGATGTGGTGGATTCCTGTTTCCTGCTCGAAGCCGGGGACAGGCTGTGTGGGCATGACAATTATTAGTAGATTCTTCGATTTTGCTCATGGTGACAAGGATTTAGGCCGGTTTTTCGTAGGTTTTTTGTGGGCTTTGGCTGTGGTTTTTTTAATTATTTTAGTTGACCACAAATGATTGTATCCCGTAAAATGACTTGATTATGGGTTATATTCCTTACGTCTCTCAGGAATATTATTTCGAAAGGTGTGAGAGACAGGTTAATTTACGGCCAGTTGTAAGGCCAAAGGAGTACAGTAGTGAGTGCAGGTACAGTAAAATGGTTTAGTGGAAAAAAAGGCTTCGGATTTATCACCCCCGATGACGGCGGCGATGACTTGTTCGTCCACCATTCGGAAATCAAGACGACCGGCTACGCTACTCTTTATGAGGGCCAGAAGGTTGAGTACGAGGTCGGAGAAGGCAAACAAGGTCGGCCGTGCGCGACCAATGTAATCCCAAGCTAATACAACTCAAGATGACGCCAAAGAAAAGGCACCACAGATACACGGAGCCTTTTTCATTTACTCTTTAATCCGGCCGATAATTACGTTCAGCCACACAT
>JBARPZ010000356.1:0-2823 GCA_049643445.1 Sedimentisphaerales bacterium | reverse complement strand
CAGGCCCACGCACACCTGAAGGTCTGGAGCGGTCAAGAAAAGCAAACTTCAAACATGGCTTCTATTCAGCTGAATTATTAGAAGAACGTAAGTTCATTAGGCAGCTTTTGCGTAATAGCCGAGAAACTGTGTTTGTGAAAGAGAAGGAGCTTACATTCCCAAAGGAAATCATAGAAAAATTTAATGGTGGGCGGTTTTGTGTTCAATGCAGTGGATGCCATGGATGTAGATAAGGATGTGTCTGCAATCGAAACCGCTGTTCAGCATAGCGTAATATCCTTGAGTCAAATAGTTATTGATTTTCTTTGTAAGGGAATTGAGCTTACCCGGATTTGTAGATTAGCGGTACTTTTGAAGGAAAGCGGTATAAATCCAAATACCGTTCTTTATCATAAATTAGCCCAAAAATGTATTGATATGCAGAAAGACGATGGAGGTTGGGCAGATGTGGTAGAGACGATATGGTGTGTTTCGCTTCTTAACTCCTTTGAAGAATTTTCAGATTCTAAGGAGAAGGCACTGAAATGGCTAAAAACCCAGAGACATAATGAAGGAGGATGGGGCAAATCCATAAGAGACGATGCTCGTATTCCCGTAACGGGCCTTCTCCTATATCTACTTCCTCAACTCCCGTCTGACCAAGATATTAAATGGCTTGAAAACAAGTGGTATGAGGAATTGGAGATTGAACCATGCCTGACTTATAAAGCAGCGTTTACTCTGATGGCATTTAAGCAAAATAACTACCTTCCTGTAAATCAGGACCTTATTGCAAAAACTACTCACTGGCTATGTAGTCAACAAAATGATGACAGAGGATGGGGGCCGTGGAAAGGCCATTCTGTTGGAAGCGATCCATGGTGTACAGCGATTAGTATGGTGGGGCTTCTCCAATATCCTGATGAAGTTCCTCAAAAGGTATTATGTAATGGTTTGGAATGGCTTGAAGAAAAACAACTTCCAAATGGACTTTGGCCCTACCATTATATTGATGATGGAAGCAGTTGGGCTCTATACGCTCTGACTATGGGGCATAGTTTTTTGAATGGGAGAAGAAATTGACCGAAGAATTGGAAAAAATAATTGTTCAGAATATAAAAAAAATCCCTGAAGTTCCAATGGCGCTTTTGCTCTCGGGAGGTATTGATTCTTCTCTTGTTTTGGCACTTCTCCGCAAAGTATATCCCAAAGTACCGATTACAACATTTACATTTGCTAAATCAAAAGACTATCCAGACATGGTTTTCGCTCGTGAAGTCGCCGATTTGTTTGAGACAGAACACAATGAGATAATTCTTTCTGATGAAGAATATAAACAATTCCTATACGAATATAATAAAGTTAAACAGCACGATTTTAAGGGTGATATAAATGTATATATTCTTTGTTCTCTTGCTAAAGCGTTCAGCAATATAATTGTTACTGGTGATGGTGGAGATGAATGCTTTGGCGGATACTGGCTTCATGGGTATCCATTAGGACATAAGGAAACCGGAGAAGTTAAAATCTTTGATGATATACATCCTGCTCCTAAAAAACATTTGGAGGAGATGGTACAAATGAGATTCAGGGATTTCCTATACAAAGAAAATTCACAAGAAGAAGATTATAAAGCTGTATGGGAATACTTTGTAAAGTGCTTAGCGCCAAAACATCTTGCTCCTTTATTACATACTGCAAAGGTTTTAAATATTGAAGTTTATACCCCGCTTTTTTCTGAATCATTCCTGAATTTTATGAGGAGTTTACCGTATACCGAGAGAGTTGGTAGGAAGATAGAAAAGCAGTTGGCTTTAATGTATTTACCTAAGTCAATCGTGGAAAGAGAAAGCATAGGATTTGACGTAGCATTAGAATCGGTCCTACGTAAATCTGAAGTCTATTCTTGAATAGACTCAGATATAAGAGAAAGTACTTATGGCTAAAAACAAAAATGATATGAACACCCTTATCAAAAACGCCATTGAAGCCAGTATTGATTTTGAAGTACTGATGGACAGCATCGACTTTAACTCCTATTTGCTTGAAGACCAGGAAGTACATAGTGTCAAAGAAAGCTCAAGATATCAAACCTACAAAAATATGATCGAAAAGGCTTCAGAGTGTTGTGAAGATATTATCAAAAAAATCCCCAATAAGATAAAAGATAGCACAGTTCCACCAAACTCAAATGACGAAGATAACCTGGTGCAATATCTTATCTATCAACTTTTCGAGGCCAAGAAGAACCGCCTTGAGGGACGGCAGCAGGTCAAATGGCAAGAGGAAAAGAGAAAATATATAGATTGTACCCATAGACTACATAAAGCTTTCGATTCCATACCAAAGGAGAAATTTTATGATATCCAGAAAGATCATGGACTCGTAGATAATTATAACTGGGCAAAAGTGCTTTATTATAATGAGATGGCTATATGTTATTCAGGGCTTACAGAATCATCGATGTCATTAGGATATTCAGAGCGATCAATATCTCTCCTAAAAGAAATTTATCCGAAAATTGATTCTTTGGAAGGAGTATCCGATCAAGATATCAAACTATATACCTTCGCCATTTACAATAAAGGAGAAGCAGAGCGGCTACTTGGCAACGATGAATTAGCACTAAAAACATTTAAGAAAATCGTCGATATTTATGAAGATAAGAAACTAACTGCACTTTCCAAAAAAAAAACGATATTTGAGTTTTGTTAAATTGGTTCTTTGAAAACCCTATTTCTTAATAAAAAAGCTCATCCTTACCGATGTGTTTAGTAGATAAACAAAACACATTCGGAAAGGAGAGCCTATGTTTACCAAATGGATTTTTCCAGAAAACTGGAC
>JBARPZ010000355.1:0-2101 GCA_049643445.1 Sedimentisphaerales bacterium | reverse complement strand
TCGTTCGCGTGGGCCTTCATAAACTTCTGCAACTCCTTTGTTGAAGCGGTCAATATGAGGCGGTCCTGAACAATTTCATGTTTTATGAGATTGGGGTCGTTTTCCAGCATCTTTTTTACTGTATCGGGATTCATAAGCTGCATTATGAGCGTCGGCTCAATCTGTTCAATCCTGATAAACGAATTTGCCCGTAAAATATGAAATTGATAGTAGCCAGTCTCTTTTAGTTCAGGCTCTTGCGGAAAAATATTAAGAAACATCATATTGTTCAGTTTTCCCAGGCTGGCGTCAAAAGAGCCCTTTTTGCCTTTGTCGTCGGTTAAGATCATTTTGTAGTAATTCTCGCCTTTACCCCGTTTGAATTGCCAGGTTTCTGTGGAACCATTTTTACTCCAGGTGCCTAACAGCTTTTTTTCGAAAATGAGGTCATTTTCCGTATAAAGCGGATGAAGTGAGAGAACGCATCCGCCTAAAAGGACGGCCAAGAGGTAAAAAAGTAACATTTTGACTTTCATTTTTTCGTCTCCTTTTGCCATTGATTATTTATGGTTGATTATTTTCAATTATCGCCTTCAATCGCCAATCGTCAATTGCAAAAAGGGCCTAAAACCGATAGATTGGCGAAATTGCAGAATTGAGCTGACAATGAGGAAACTTTAATAAAGAAAGAATAGCCTATGTTGGATCTGGATCCGGTCGGCTGGATTGTGGTGGCATTATGTGCAACTATGGTGGGGATTACGAAGACCGGGATTCCCGGCATGGGAATTCTGGTTGTTCCTTTGATGGCAGGTATCCTGCCGGCTCGAAGTTCTGTAGGGGTTTTGCTCGGTATCCTGATATTGGCGGATTTGTTTGCCGCAGGCTACCATCGGCATAACGCTAAATGGCGTCATATACTCCTTCTGCTCCCGCCCGCTTTTGCAGGCATCGTAGCAGGCTACTTCGGCTTGAAGGTAGTCGACGATGAGCTGCTTAAACCGATTATTGGCGGGATAGTGCTGGCGATGCTGGGCATAAATTACTGGCGTACAAGGGCCAAAGGAAAAGATGCGCAGATTCCAACCCAATGGTGGTTTGCGGTCGTGCTTGGCTTCATGGCCGGAGTTACGACTATGATGGCCAATGCGGCCGGGCCGATAATGATTATTTACCTGCTGGCTATGAAGCTGCCAAAAATCGAATTCGTGGGGACAGGAGCGTGGTTTTTCTTCGTTATTAACTGGCTCAAGGTGCCCTTCAGCGCAAAGCTGGATTTGATGACCGCGGCCTCTGTTAAACTTGATTTAATGATGCTGCCGTTTATTGCGATTGGAGCGGTGATTGGGATATTTTTCCTGAAACGTATCCCGCAAAAAGCATTCAATGCTGTTGTGCAGATTTTAGCCGCTGCCGCAGCCATCATACTTTTGTTCAAATGAATGATGCCTTAGAAAATAAAATTGGTTGCAAAACAGCGATTAAAAAGCGATTATTATAACTATGTGCGGTCAGGGAAACACAGACCGATTTGCCAAAGCTCAGGAACGGATGCTCAGCCGGGACCTCAAAGGTCGTGATATTGCCGACCCGGACGTTCTGAGAGTAATGGGCGAAATTCGGCGAGAAGAATTTGTGCCGACTTCATACGAGTCGCAGGCTTATTCTGACAGCCCGCTGCCTATCGGGATGGGCCAAACCATTTCTCAGCCTTATATAGTCGCCCTGATGACCCAGGAGCTGAATCTCAATCGCGATTGCACGGTCATGGAGATTGGCACGGGCAGCGGATATCAGACCGCCGTCCTGAGCAGGCTGGTAAAAAAAGTCTATACGATAGAAAGATTCGGCCCGTTGTCGGAATCGGCCCAGGCGACTTTGGGCAGATTGGGCATTGATAACGTCGAATTCTGTGTTGATGACGGCAGTTCCGGCTGGCCCAGGCAAAAGTGGGACGACAAGTTAGAACGTATGGTGGAATGGCAACCCGGTTTCGACAGGATTATGATTACCGCAGCCGTGCCCAAGATACCCGAGCCCGTTGTAGAGCAGCTTGCCGAGGGCGGTTTGATTATCGCACCGATAGGTCCGCCGGGAGTCCAGGAGCTTATCGTTGCCGAAA
>JBARPZ010000354.1:0-8396 GCA_049643445.1 Sedimentisphaerales bacterium | reverse complement strand
GCCGAGAAAGCACCATCCTGCGTTCCCGCAATCGCACTTCCTTTAACGATTGAAATTGGAATACGTTGAACCATTCGGCAGAGAAGTTCCGCCTGTCCGGCAGCGTTATCAGGATTGCTGCCCTCGGACCGCATCGCCTCATGCACCTGCATCTTGATTTCCTGAACGAAGAACCACTCATCCATACTTTCCTGAGAGCGTTTGGCTTTGCGAACAAGCTCTACACCATCTTGTAATATGTTTTTGAACGCATAATTTAATCTTATCATTGTCTGGTTCCTATTATCAGGTCTAACCTCCCAGTGATGCACCGAATCCGCAGTTGACAAGTTCATCAACAAAGCCTTGTGCCTCATTGCGTTCCGGAAGGGGCCCATTATGCATCGGATATTCAATATCGAGAGCAGCGTACTTAGGCTCACCCATGTGATGCTGCCTTAATACCTCCACCTCCAAATATTCCCGCTGCATGGCCAAATCATACAAAAACATCCTGAGCTTCTCCATTTCTTCTTTGCTGTCGTTCATACCCTTCACATAAGGTATACGAATTATAAGCTGTGGTTGTTTGTTCGCCATAGACATTAAGTTTTGGAGGACAAGCTGATTATCTGCATCCATCCAATGCAGGTGCATATCATTTGAAATACACTTGAGGTCGCAAATCAGCAAATCAACCAGACCGACAAACTTTTGAAAATCTGCGGTGCTGGCGTTTGTCTCTATAGCGGTATGAATACCCTTCTTTCGTAACGCTTTAATAGTCAGCAAAAGCTGATTTGCCTGCAGGGTTGGCTCTCCCCCGCCGAAGGTAACACCGCCATCGCGGCCAAAAAGCGGTCGATATTGCTGCGCGCGTTCAACAATCTCAGCAAGGGGAATTTCCTCACCGACGTACTCAAATGCGGGATGATGCCAGAGCCTGACACAGGAAAAATCAGGACATATCTTGCACTTACTACGGTCAATCGCCCATTTACTCGATGTTTTTGAAACAGCCCCGTACGGACAAGCCTTGTCAGCGTACTGGGCACGGTCAGGATAGAACAAAATTTGCGGCCCAGCAGACAGACCCTCCGGGTTGGCACACCACCGGCATCGAAAATTACATCCCTTAAGATACACTACCCAGCGTCGGCCGGGACCATCAAATCCTTCGCTCCAACCTGTAGAGAAAACATTCATTTACCTTTCTCCAAGTCGGGACGAACATCATCTTTGGATACTAATCCCAAACCAATAGCAGCGGCGTAAGCCGCTCCAAGGGCCGCCGCTTCCCGATTGGTACTTATATAGCACGGCAAACCAAAGATTGACTCAACAACATCGGGAACCACTGGGTTTCTGCGAACAGCATTGCCACTGGCGATAATTCTCGTAAAATCTTTAATTGAAGCCTTAGATGCCATGTCGGCAAGCTCGGCAACCATGCCTTCGACAAATCCTCGTGCCAGATTAGCAACAGTGAAATTCTCCACCCCTATGCCGCTGATACTTCCCCGAAGGTTTGGGTCATGCCGGGTGCCGCTAAAGCGGGTATCCACTGTTATCCCCGAAGCCCCTTTCGCAGTTTCCGCTGCAATCGCATTCATCCGCTTATAAATCTCTTCATCGCTCAGCTCTGCGGCGGCAAATTCCCTGACAGTTGCCTGAATAAACTTGTGCAAACATGAGTATGACCATCCGCCGCACAAGCTCGCGCCTACAAGAATAAATCCGCCAAATGGTATAGGCCTTGTTTCGAATGTTTCGACAAACTTATACTCATTTTGAGGAATCGAGATTTGTCCCCCTGTGCCAAGGTTTAAAACCACAACATCATCGGCAAAACCTGCGGCCCCAATAATACTGGCCTGGTTATCACCCACCGGACTGCATACCTGCACACCAGATCCGAGGCCAATCTGCTTTGCAATAGCGGGCAGAATTGTACCCAAAGGCTTTGCCGTTGAATTAACTGTCGGCAGCACTTTCTTTGGAATACCAAGCTTATCAATTGCTTCTGAATCCCACTCACCTTTTTGAAGATTAAAGATTCCCCAGCTTGCGGCGTGTGTGCCTTCAGTAGCGCAAACTCCGGTCAAGCAGCCGGCGACATAATCAGCAATCGTTAATGCAACTGCACCCTCAGAAAGCCTGCCATTTTCCTGGAGCCACCGCAATGTTGCCCCGCCATAGCCCGCATGTAAACGGCAGCCTGTACGCTGCTGCATATCTGCTCCCAAAGCCTCTACAGCCTTATCAATATAACCAGGTTTATTGCTGGCAAGTGTTCTCTGGTCTCTCCACGTAATTAGATTGCTCTGCGGCTCCAGTTCAGAGCTGACCAGCAGCACACCGTGCATCTGGCCGGTAATACCAATGCCAACAACCTCATTTTCACGAACGTTCTTTTCGCTTAAAAGCTTTTGAATCAATTCAAGACACAAATCCCGGATGCGTAACGGGTCCTGCTCATGATAGCCTGCAGGGAGATTCGTAATTTCAGTATCATTTATCTGTGAACATATTGCCACCGGTTGAAGCGAATCACACGAAAGTGCCAATGCACACAGATTTGATGTCCCAATGTCCAAAGATACAACGACTTTATTGCTCATTCTCGACCCGTATCAGTTCAATAGAGGTTCATCTACCATGGATGCACAGAACAACACGAATATTACTCGAAACGATGCCTGCTGTCAAATGAGCAATCATGCGGCTTACTATATGGTATAATACTTGATTTATTGCCGGATTTATGCTATAATTTCTTGTATTGAATTCCACCTTAATTCCGAACAGATGCGTTAAGATTGAAGGGTGCTAAAATGAGGAGGAGAATTACTTTTGTAAGTCTCTTGTTCGCGTTTTTTACCTCATCTATTGTCATTTTTGGGGTCCCCAATCGCAACCTTTTGCGTTTTGCCCCTAACGAAATCATCGTAAAATTCAAAAGTGCTGCTGCAACAACTCTTGAAGAAAAAACATCAGCCGGCTTTGACGCGGCGAAGTTAGAGCTATCCGGCTCATTAGACAAACTGAATGAGAAATTCCGCCTCAGGAACATCAAACCTCTGTTCAAACATTTTAAGGCACACAGAGAGCAGTTAAAAGCTGTATTGAGAGAAGATAAAACCCTGCTGACAAAACGGGAAAAACGCATTCTTCAGCGGCTAAGACGTGCTCCTGAAAAAGCATCTGTTCCTGCTCTTGACAGGATATACAAACTACAATTTGAACTTGAACCGCACGAATCGATTCAGGATGTTTTGGCTGCATATAATAACGACCCGAATGTCGAATATGCTGAGCTGAATTACATGGTTTCAATTCGTAAGGAACCTGACGACCCTCTTTATCCTCTGCAGTGGCCTTTGGACAACACCGGCCAGGATTACCCGGCGAGCGGCAAGTACAACCTCCCGCCGGGCACACCTGATTCTGATATAGATGCGCCCAAGGCATGGGATGTACATACAGGAAGTTCGGAAGTTATCGTCGCTGTTGTTGATACGGGTGTGGACTACAATCATAGAGACCTGCAGGGTAACATTTGGATTAATAGCGGTGAGATTCCGTACAACGGCTTTGATGACGATGGAAATGGGTACATAGACGACATATATGGCTATGACGTCATCAATCACGACAGCGCTCCTATTGACGATAATGGCCATGGGACACATTGTTCAGGGACAATCGCCGCCGGAGGTAATAACGGTCTCGATATAGCCGGAGTATGCTGGAATGCAAAAATAATGGCACTGAAATTTCTGGACGAGAATGGAGAAGGATTTACGGCCGATGCAGCAACTGCTATTTATTATGCGGCCGAAATGGGGGCTGATGTCATATCCAACAGTTGGGGTGGCCCTTATTACTCGGAAATGCTGGAAGAAGCAATTGATTATGCTCACAGCCAGGGGGTGATAATGGTAGCTGCGGCTGGCAACGGTAACTCTGATTCCACTCATTATCCATCCTTTTACGAGCATATGATTTCAGTGGCGGCCACAAATTCAAACGACCAGAAAGCCCCTTTTTCAAATTATGGCAGTCGGGTCGATATAGCAGCCCCGGGTGTTGATGTCTTATCATTACGGGCCGCCGGAACCTCGTTAGGAACTACACATGACGACTACACAACGATTGCTTCAGGCACATCGATGGCCTGCCCACACGCAGCGGCAATAATTGCTCTGATTATATCAAACCATCCTGACATATACACCCAGGTTATAGTCGCAAGGTTGTTCGAAACTACAGACGACATATCCACACAGAATCCAGGTTTTGACGGCTTGCTTGGAACCGGCAGGGTCAACGCCTATAAAGCTGTGCGAGATGGCTTTGAAGGCATCGTTACTTTCGATAGTGAGTTCTATTCGTGTGATGATATTGTGAGTATTGAAGTGCTTGATTTCGACCTTATAGGAATGCCGACACTGCCAATAGCTGTAAGAACCGACGGAGGTGACTTGGAGACGGTAACTGTGGGTGCAAAGATAAATAAGCCCTGGCTCTTTGCTGGAACAATCCATACATCCTCTGAGTCTGTAGTTGCTGAAGACGGCGCCTTGCAGCTCTCGCACGGTCAGATTATCACGGCAACGTATTATGATACCGAGGACGGCAGCGGCAGCCCGGCAGCGGCGACCGTTACAGCAACGGCGGATTGTGAAGGCCCGGAGATTTTTAATGTGCAGGTCGACGTGCCGGGTCCTGAGCCGACAGTTACCTTCGAAACAAATGAGCCAGCTACCGTACGTCTGCTTGCTGGTCTGGCCTGTGGAGATGTCAACTTTATCGAGGTAAGTTCCTCGATTTTGGCAGCCAGCCATACAATAAAGCTAACCGGGGTCTCTCCCAAAACGGACTACTTTTTCATAATTGAGGCTGTTGATGCTGTTGGGAATCAAACCGTGGACGACAATGCCGGCGACTGTTTCACATTCACTACTGATGAGGGGCCACGTGACATTTATGTCCCATCTGAATATCTCACCATACAAGAGGCAATCAAACGCTCCTGGGATGGAGGAGCCGTATGGGTTGCAGATGGAATCTACAAAGGCCTGGGAAATCGCGATATTGACTTTTTGGGCAGGGCGATAATCGTTCGTAGTGAGAACGGCCCCGAGAACTGTATCATTGATTGCCAGGGGAGCAGGTACAATCCGCACCGCGGTTTCTATTTCCACAACGGCGAAGGGGCATCATCTATCCTGGACGGATTTACGATTACAAATGGATATGTTAATGACGAGGGTGGAGGAATCTACTGTACCGGAAGCGGCCCGACGCTGATTAACTGTATGTTTAACGGGAACTCGGCCCAATACTGGGGCGGCGCGATAAGCAATCGCAACAGCAGTTCGACACTGACAAACTGCACCTTCAGCGCAAACTCAGCTCGCTGGGGTGGCGCGGTGGCTTGCAGCTACTGTTACCAGGGCCCGACGTTGGTCGACTGCACATTCAGCGGCAACTCGGCGACAAACGGCGGCGCGGTGTATAATGACCACAGCAGATCCACGGTCACCGACTCGAACTTCAGCGGCAACTCGGCGAGATTCGGCGGTGGAGTGTACAACTTTGGTGGAGTATACGATTTGTCATTTACCAGCCCAATACTAAACAATTGCACGTTCAGCGAGAATTCAGCATCCTCGTACGGCGGCGGGATGTTCAACTACGAAAGCAGCCCGACGGTGACCAACTGTGAATTTGCCGGTAACTCGGCTCGGTTCTACGCAGGCGGAATGTACAACAGCAAAGACAGCAATCCAATGCTCGGCAACTGCACGTTCAGTGGAAATTCAGCCAACTATGGCGGTGCCATCTTCTGCTTGACAGACAGCCGTGCAACGCTTACTAACTGCATGATTACCGGCAACTCAGCCAATTCCTACGGCGGAGGACTGTATGGCTGCCTAGGACCGGTCAGTAACTGCACTATCACAAACAACACTGCAGATGTTGGCGGCGGGCTGTATGGATGCAACGGGCCGATTACCAACTGCATCATCAGCGGCAATACTGCCGGTTCACGTGGCGGCGCGCTTTACTCGTGTCACGACCTGATTATGAGCTGTACCATCGTTGACAACTCAGGCGCTGCACTGGACCACTGCTCCGGCCCTATCATCAACTGCATCATCTGGAGCGGGGATTCCAACAGTTTGCCCGGTGGCTCGGTTCTGTCTGGCTCTTCGGTACCGCTATACAGTTGCGTGCAGGGCGGCAGTTACGGTATGGGCTGCATTAGTGCGGATCCTCGTTTTGTCGATTCCCAAAACGGTGACTATCATTTGTTGCCGAATTCACCCTGTAAAGACGCGGGCAATTATTACTATTGTATGAATCTCCCCTGCACTGACCGCGACGGCGCGACACGGATGGTAGGCGGGCAGCTCGATATGGGCTGTTATGAGTCTGGCGGCACACCAGACGTAGATGGTGACTGGCTTGGGGCAACGCAAGAGAGTCTTTACGGTACGCATCCAAATCTGCCTGACACGGACGGCGATGGCCTGGCTGACGGGGTAGAAATCTTGTCCGGAACCGACCCACTAATTGCCGACCCGCTGCGAGTATGGCAGGTTCCTATCGATTCTATCACAATCCAGCAGGCACTGTTTTTCAGTCGGTCCACTGAGACCATTGTCTTGGCCGAAGGCACCTACTATGAGAATATTTACCTCGGAGGACGCAATATCACTCTCACCGGTACTGACCCAAACGATCCTAACGTCGTGGCCGCCACGATAATAAACGGTGATACTGATAGCGACCCTGAGACCATCAGTGGCCGTGTCATAAATCTCGCAGGGACCGAGGTCTCCACTTGTCATATCTACGGCTTGACAATCACACGCGGATACACTAATGTCATGGGCGGAGGCATCCGCGGAGCAGGTACCCGCGCCAGCATAAGTAACTGCATAATCAACAGCAATACAGCTCTGGGTGGAGGTGGCGGCCTGTACGATTGCGACGGCCCTATCACTAACTGCGCTGTTACCGGCAACTCGGCCAAAGATGGCGGTGGACTCTACTACTGCGACGGACCTATCACCAACTGCGCTATCACTGCGAACTCGGCGGATTACCGCGGCGGAGGTACGTTCGATTGTGGAGGCGAATCTATCTGCTATGGCCCGGACAATTGTGTCTTCACGATTACCAACTGTATTATCAGCGGTAACTCGGCGTCTTCTGGCGGAGGAATGTATAATAACCTCACTAATCCGAACCTTACCAAATGCACCTTAAGCGGTAACACGGCCGCGGACTATGGTGGCGGGATGTACAACTACGAAAACAGCCTGATGCTAACAAACTGTATATTCATTGGCAACTCGGCGAACTACGGCGGAGGAATGTTCAATTACCGACGCACCAGCTCGATGCTAATAAACTGCACGCTTGCCGGTAATTCGGCACCGAATGGAAATTGTCTGGCTTGTGATTCAAGTGAGCAGAAGTATCCGAGCCACCTTCAACTCGCCAACTGTATCCTCTGGGATGGTGGTGATGAAATATGGAACAACGACAATTCGACCATCACGATTGCTTACAGCAACGTCCAGGGCGGCTGGAAGGGCGGAAGCAACATCGAGGCTGACCCACTGTTCGCCGATGCCGACAACGGTGACTATCGGTTGTTGGCTGCTTCGCCCTGCATCGATGCAGCGATTGATGCTGGGGTATACGAGGATATTGACGACAATAATCGTCCGTTTAATTTTCCGGGCGTTGATAATAATGGCGAGTTGCCTGATTTTGATATGGGTGCCTATGAAGCTGTGGCAACAACACAATGCGAACTCATTATACTCCCGCGTACAGTTAATCACTGTGAGGGAGGCGAAAGAATATTGGCGGTAATACGTCTACCGGAGCTGTTTGTGAAACACGATATTGACGCGTATGAACCGCTCATTCTGTATCCGGGGGCTATTGAAGCAGCCGAGCAATACATCATCCCGCCGAGCGAAGAAGCGAAAAGTAACGTGAGAATTCATGCTGTTTTTGATAAAGCTGAACTGGTTGCCCCGCTTGTTCTCTTTGCAAAGCAAAGCAGCGGGGATAATAGCGATGTAGAGCTAACCGTCGTAGGCAGATTCCTATCAGGCGAATACTTCTACGGTACTGATGAAATCAGAATAATCGGTCCTTGCGATGATGAAGAGCAATGGTAGTTACCCAAACTCCCATGTCTGCTTCGCTGCCATTTCCATCGGAGTTGAACATCTCGTATATTCGCCCCTCAGATTTTTACGGATTGGCAGCACCAGGTGAAGGTGCAGCCGCTTTCCAGTTGGCTACGTCATTGCCATAAGCATTCGGGTCTCTGCGAGAAAGCGAGAAACCATAGCCATCCGTCATAAACGGCCAGTAGTCCACGC
>JBARPZ010000353.1:0-1693 GCA_049643445.1 Sedimentisphaerales bacterium | reverse complement strand
ACCCCGCAGGGCCACGGCCGTTACAGCGGCATAGCACCAGTCGATAAGGTTCTTTGCCGTCTGGTCGGTCATCTTCGGATTCATGCCGGTATCCGGCCAAGTGCCGACATTCAAAGCAACCATTCGTCCGTACTGGCTAATCGCACCATTGAGGGCGTGGGCATAGACTACGCCGGGTTTTGGACCGCTGTTGCCGCATGTAATGTTTATGGGCGTATTGGCTGGAAACTGCTGCAGCAGTGAAATAGCGGTAAGCTGCGGGAAGGCCCATGTATCCGGCACGCATACTAAAATATCCACGCCGGCCTTACGAAACTGTTGGGCGACAATGTCGGCTTGCGCTTCGCCATCTATCAACACGGCCGAGTAAACTACAGGCACCGGTGTTTTATCAGGCATAACCACAGAACCGCTTATACAATCAGCGGCCATCTTTGCGATGTTCTGGCAGCGAGTTCGACTGGCCTTATCAATTCGCGGATCGCTTGTGGCAAAAACACCGATAACCGGAACTTTTGGAGTGGCTTTCCTTATAACCGGCAAACGCGATGCTTCAACTTTCTTTGCCATTTTGGATACTCCTTCATATCATCTTTGAAATTCAAGATTCAAGACTAAATGTGGATGTATCTTCGAGTAGCTTTCTTACATAGTCCAGGAACTCTGCTGCGTATGCACCATTGGTAACTTTGTGGTCTATCGACAGAATCATACTCATGAGCTTGCGAATCATAATGTTGCCGCTCTCGGGCACACAGGTTTCGCTAATCTTGCCGATACCGAGAATACTGCACTGGCCGGGCACTACTATCGGGATAAAGGATTCTATCTCAAAGGCACCAAGATTACTTACTGTGATGCAGCCGCCTTCCAAATCCGTAGGAGCCAGTTTGTTGCTGCGGGCCTTTTCAATCAAGGCTTTGCTCTCGCGTGCAATCTGCCTGACATCTTTTGTGTTCACGTCCTTTAGAATCGGCGCAACAAGTCCGCCCGGTACGGAAATAGCCAGACCAATGCCGATACTATCTGCCAACTGAATGGTTTCTCCAGCCAACTGGCCTGTCATAATAGGAAATTTTTCCAGACCCAACGCGACCGCTCGTATAATAAAGTCATTGTAGGCGACCTTCACCTCACTGGTCTTGTTCAGTTTGGGCCGCAATTTTACGAGGTCGGTAACATCAGCCTTTACACTGAGATAAAAGCAGGGAATTTCGTGTTTTGATTGCACCATTCTTTGGCCGGTTATCTTCTGAATCCTGTTGAGCGGCAGTGTAGTGCCGAGTTTGGGTGATGGCTCTGTCTTTTGGACTGAAGCTGGTTTGGCAGGCTTCGAGGGGGCTGCCTGCTTGACATCCTGCTCGGTAATTCTGCCGGAAGGTCCTGTGCCGGTAAGTGCCGCCAGGTCGACACCGAGCTGCTCGGCCAGTTTCTTTGCACGAGGTGAGGCCTTTATTCTCTCGGGGGGTTTGGCTTCGGCTTCCGGCTCGGTTGTTTCAGCGGCAGTGGCAGCGGGTGCAGGTTCAGCGACAGGGGCTGGTTCAGAGGCAGGGGCAGCAGAAGCGGTGTCCTTTAAAGAATCAACGAAGCTCTGCGGCACATCCTCATCCTTATCGCCGACTACCAGAAGCGGTGCGCCCACAGGCAGCGTCTGGTCATTCTCAGCAAGAACATATTTTACAAAACCTTCCAC
>JBARPZ010000352.1:0-1849 GCA_049643445.1 Sedimentisphaerales bacterium | reverse complement strand
GATGTCCAGGCTGGGGAAGTAGCCGGGCATCTGGAAGAATGTTCGCAATGTCGCGAGCATCTGGAGAAGCTGCAGCGCAAATTCGCGGCGTTGGATTTGCTGCGTGAAGAGGTAAAAGCGTCTGATGATTTGATTACGAGTGTGGTAGAGCAGACTGCTCGGCCCGTGCGGACGAGGATTATCTCGTTCAGGAAACCTGCCTGGCTTGGTGCGGCTGCGGCGGTGCTGTTGGTGGGATTTATACTGCTGGCTAATCATTTGAAAAAGGAACCGATACAAGAATCAGAATTTGCGAAGAAAGAAGATCAATCCGCAGTAGAGGAGGAAATGAGACCTGATAAGTTTGGGGAGGGTATGCGTGCTACAAGTCCAGTTGATAAGGCTGCTGTTTCAAGTAAGCCTACATTTGAAGTTGCGAAGTATGATACAGAAGTTAACGGACGTTTGGACACAGAAAGAAGGTATAACCTTGCACTAAGGGAAGAAAAGGCAAAGGCTATAAATGGATTAATGGATTTTGAAGGCGGAAGACCTTTAAAGGATACAATATCTGAGCAGCCGCCTTTTGCGCCGGCCAGCGCGATTGAATTGGTTGTACTGCCGAGACGGGATAAGGTACAGCTTACCATTTACAATTCTGCTGATTTGACTCTCGTGCGGGAGCAGCGGAACCTGACGCTTAAAAAAGGTTGGAACTGGCTGCAGTTTATGTGGGCCAATACGCTCATTGACCCGACTTCACTGTCTCTGGAGCCTTTGGCCCAGGCGGATAAGATTGATATACAGCAATTGGTGTTCCCAGCGAGGCTGCGGGAGCTTGGCCGTTGGCTGATTCGTTCTGAGGTCAGCGGCCAGGTACCGTTTGAGATAACGTACTTTACCAGCGGACTGAACTGGCGGGCGTTTTATATGGGAACTCTGGCCGAGGATGAAAAGACGATGCAATTACAGGGTTATGTAAGAGTCGGCAACAATAGCGGCGAGGATTACGAGAAGGCCCAAACCCGACTGATTGTGGGCAAAGTGCACATCCTCGACAAAATCGCCGAACTGGCAAAAAGGCAGTATCCTTACGGCAGACCGATTGTTGGTGGCGGCTATGGCGGTATGGGTTTCGGCGAGAAGGAGGGAGAAATGCGTGTAGGAGATAAGCCTTTAGTTATAGATGAATATTGGAGTTTTAAAGGAGCCATGGATAGCGAGAGTAGAATGAAACCTAAGGAAATCAAAAAGGAAGGGCTGAGTGAATATTTCCTTTATTCGATTGAGGGCACGGAGACGATTGCCGATAAGTGGGGCAAGCGTCTGCTTTCATTTGAAGCTGAGGATATTAAAGTTAAGAGTTTATATAAATATGACCAGGAGCGCTGGGGGGCCCAGGCTATACGGTTCGTTTCGTTTACGAATGACGAAGAGCATAATCTGGGCGAGACGCCGATTCCAAATGGCAATGTGAAGATATACAACCAGGCTGATAGTGAAGGGTATCTGTCGTATGTCGGCGGTACGAGCGTTAAGTATATTCCGGTGGATGAAGAGGTCGAGCTGAATCTTGGCCCTGCCCGATTGGTCAAGGTTGAACCGACACTGATGAACTATAAGACCGAAAATTATGTGTACGACAGAAAAAGGAATATCGCCGGCTGGGATGAAATACGGACCTGGAAGATAGAGGTCACCAATACTCGCGAGCTGCCGATAGAGCTGGAAATCACCCGTGGCTTTGGCACTTCGTATTGGATCCTTCAATGCAATGATAAAGACATCTCTTATGAAAAACACGATGCTACGCATGCTCGCTTCAAGGTGAATCTCGAACCGAGAAGCAAGCGGACGTTTGGATATACAG
>JBARPZ010000351.1:0-14830 GCA_049643445.1 Sedimentisphaerales bacterium | reverse complement strand
GAAACCTCAACAGAGACATTGCTGCCGAACTGGTTGAGATACACCGCTTCGCCGGCGGCCATTACAACAGCCCCGCCCGGAGCAGATATCAAACCTTTGTTAGTAACATTTCGGCCTATAAGTGCTACCTGATCGGCATGGATTCCATGGCCTGTGTCTATACCATTATTTGTTATATTCCCAATCAATTCGTCATTTGCATATCCACTGCTGTTCCTCTGAAAAGCAAATTGGCCATCAGGGACCATGAAATCATTGTTTGACATATCAATCCCTGAAGCGACGAAATTTCGGGCCTGGATATAAGAATCCGGGCCGAAGACAATGCCGCGTGTGTTAATGACGAAAACGTCACCGTTAAGAGCCTTGAGATCGCCTAAAAAACTTGTTTGATTACCTCCGATAACCCTGTTTAGAACAGCAAAATTTCCGCCGGAACTCTTTATAAACTCTGCAAGTTGCCCGACATCTGTGTCAAAATCCTGCCAGTTGATCACTGCGCGTTCGGTTATCATATCTATGAGCGCGTTGTTAGTACCGCCAGGAGCGGTAATGGTTGCGTCACCGGCGACAGGTATACCACCCCCTCCGTCGCCAATGTAGGCCAAGGCAACCTGCACAGGCATGCCGAGCAGCATAATGTAGACCAGCATGCACGTCACAAACTGCCTCACATAATATTTCTTTGAAATTCTTCTAAAATTTCCCATCACTTTTCCCCTTTCTAATAATTAACATTACCATTATTTAAGCTCCTTTCATACATTTACACTTTATATCCTTACCTGACAAAAACGTCAGTAAAAACCTCTCTAAAACCGGTATGTCAAAACTGGTACATCGCACCAGCGTTTATTCTGCCTTTACCTATCCTTGTGCTATCAGTATCCGTAAGAGGATAGCCGTAATATAAGGCACCCCTGAAATTATCACCGAGTTCCACGAGAAAACCGACACCTACCGACATTAGCTCTTCATATTCCTTTTCGGTTCCGATTGGGTCTCTTATCTTGGCCCTTCCGTAGTCGAAGAAGGCCAATGGAGCCAGTTTTCTAAGAAACGGCTTTTCAGCCTTCCCCCGGACTTCACCGTCTTCCTGAGATTGCTGCGACTCTTCAAGTTTTACTAAGTCAAGCTCATATTGAACCGATGCCAGTATCCCCCCATCGGCAACATGTTCATATTCATCGTAGCCTCTGACACTGTACATTCCTCCGAAAGAGGTCATTTTGGCGGGGACCAATCTTTCATCAGAGGTTATCCACTTGAAACTACCGCTGAGGCGGGTTATCTTTTCTTCTTCCAGGTACAGGCTGTGAGCAGCATTTCCAGTGTAAGTACTGAAAATGGAATCTATAGTACCCGCCGTGCTTGTCCGTGCCAGACCGAACTCGTAGCCGTTGGATTCTCCACCCCAACTCCGGTAGGTGTCAAACGAAAGAGACGTGTTTGACATATCATCTGAGCGATGCAGCTCAGCGCCGTATCCCCACATCCAAAACTTGACGTCGGTTGCCAAGAAGGATGAGAGCACACCAAGATCAGGAGTGACCTTGCTTCTTGTATGTTCGACACCACCCTTAATATCAAAGAACCATCCGTCAAATTGCAGAAGGTTGTAACGCACGACAGCACCATAGAATGTACCTCGACCTAAGAAATCAAATGTTCCGGTTTCGGGGCTTAAATCAAATTCACTGTGGCCGCCGTAAACGTTGAGACGCAGCCGAGGTCCTAATATTGGAATATCATAAGCGCCAAATAGTGAATAATTTTCAGCTATATCTGACTCCCATGGGGCCTGATAAACGGCGGTAAATGTGTCGTCTATACCAAAGAGATTCGTGTTAATAACGCCAATTCTCGGGTTCCATTGCCTGTCCTTGGTACCGGAGTTGTCCGCCTGGACGAAGAAGTGCCATGGGTTTGCTTCATAAATGTCGTATGCCACGGCGAGTGATTTTTCTTCGGCACCCTTTGTTACAACCGCCGAGATATATCTGTCGGGATTGAGGTTCAACAGGTTAACAAATTCATCCAGCTCTTTCTGATTTGCAACCTGTCCGACCTTTACCGGCGACCAATCCAAAACGGCAGAACTAAGCAGATAGCCTTTCTCTGTTTCATTCTGGTTGGGGTCGTATGTTTTTACCGTAACATCCGTTATCTTTGCCTCAAGGACTGTAACAGGCAAAACTTCATTAAGCAACCTTTTGCCTTCAATGAGTGCTTCGCTTGGCACGTATACGTATATACCGGCGTAATTCTTCCCCTGGTAGACGGAAAGAATATACTGTGTGAGACCTTGAACCGTTCTTGCCGATACCTGTCGCGGCTGGCCCGGTTCCAGGATTATGTCGTGCAGCACCCTGAAGTCGTAAAGAAGCTTACTCTCCGCCTGTACTAATGCTTTATCAGAAGTGTTATAAATCAAAGGCATCTTCTTGAATAATTCGTCAGTTGATATCAAGGAATTGCCGCTGATTTGTAAATCCTTTACAGTGAAGCGTGTGGTTGTGTCATCGGGTAAATTGATTTCCGCAATCTTCTCTTCGAGTTTAGCTTTGGCTTTCTCGACAGCTTTTCGTCTGGCTTCTTTAGCCGCTTCTCGTTTTGCCCTCTCTTCCTCATCTTTCAATTGCTGAATTTTTTGGGCATCCGGATCTAATCTCTCCCGGGTTGCTTGAGCTGGAACAAAAAATAGTCCGGTCCATAATAGAAAAGCAACAAGAAACCATGTTAATCTTTTAACGTTACCCATCATTTAATCTCCTTAAAAATAAATCCTAAATAGTACACGATTTTAGAAATGGCATTGATGTTCCAATATGGTGTTTATATAAAAATCCAAACAAACAATTTACTCCCAGTATGTCACCAATCCATGACAATATTGAAAAGCTCTCCGACTCTCCTCGCAGGAGCTTTCAGCATTAAATCATAATAGCAAAGAGTAATGGATAAGTAAAGAGAAAAAAATGTTTTTTTTGTGTTTTTTCGCGGTTATCAGTACTAAAAATTGGGTTTTTCGAGGTCTAATTCCGGCAAAGATCCCATGTGATGCCAGAAAGGGAATATCGTGCTTGCTATTATCGGACAGAAGTACCCGTTTAGCATCGATTATTTATGATTATTCGTATTTCGTAGAGATAAAAAAATAATAAAAATATTGATTTGACTCTATTTTGCCTGGAAGACTCCCTTAGATAACACCAATCCGGCCTTGTTGATATTTCTACTGCAGACACATATAGATCAGCATTGAAGTCAAGAGACTGTTGCAACATAAAGTCGTTTTCAAGTGTCAATGACATAGCACTTTCGAATTGTTAATCCGATACTATGTAATCACAGATCAACACTTAATTGAGTTGTTTTAACTCTTATGAAGATATACAATGTACATGCTTATAAATAAAATAAGATTGGGTAATATTGGCTTATAAATTACGCACAGGATGAAAAAATTGTTTCTGCAGGCCTAAAGATTATTGCTGATGAGGTTAAACGCGCTTACGATGGCGCTGGTTCATAATCATGCTCTTTATCTTGCATAGAGCATCTATTAACGTGTCTATAGTGGGCCCGTTCCTCAAACCTGCAGAGAAGATTTACCTTTGGACAGGTCGAAGCAGACGGTTACATTCTGGGTATCGGTGTGAAAGGTTCCGGTTTCCAGTTGCAGTAATCGCTTTACTTTTCGCAATTGAAGGGGTTTCCCATCGAAAACAAGCTGGGGTGCTTTTTGCGAATTGGTCTTGATTCGCACAGTGAATCGCGTTGTGGCGAACGGGGCGTTGAATGTTATACGGGTGCCCTGCTTTTCGATTTGGGTCAGCTCCTTTGCGGCCCAATAGCGGGAAATTTCACTCAGTTTCATCCAGAGTAAATTGTCGTAACGAGAGTGGATACGCTTGACCACTTCTTTGAAAATGTTAAATCCTATTTCCTGGCCGTTGAAATAGATGCCGGGCCAGTGGCAGACGAGTATGGCCGGTTCGCCTTTGTCGATGACCTGTGGCAGGCGGCCTGCTTTGAGGTCTTCGGTGATGAACTTGTCGACGGAGCCGGGAGTAAGTCCGTCCCATCCGCCGAACCAGTCCCCGGTGCAGCCGATGATGGAGACGACGCACTTCGGATTGGAACCTTTTAAGTCGGAGGCGTACTCGATACGCGGGGCAACGCTGCGGTCGTCTGTAAACAGATGGCGGAAATAGTGGGGAATCTCGGCTTTGAATACGTCACGGCATGATTCAAGGGTGGCTTTGGCAAGGTTGTCGCGATTCTGGTTGCCAAAACCGCCGGGGGTGGTGATACCTTCGCAGTCGAGGCCGACGTTCTTGAGGATTCGAAGGGCGTAAGCCATATAGTCTGTCAGCTCGTCGGCGGACTTGTCCTGGCTCCAGCCGGCGTTCTCTATATAGTAGCCGGTCCTTTCGGGGTATGGCCGGCCGGTCTTTGTGTTAATCACCCAGGTGTGGGTGATCATCTCCGGGTGGATATCCCAGTTGGGCATCATGAACTCGCGGACGAGATTGAGACTGTCGTCAAGTTCCTTTTTCGACCAGCCGGGCAGGTCACGGTCCATCCAGCCGACGCAGGCGGGATACGGGACGATGGTATATTTACCCTTGACCTTGTGTTCGCGGCACCACTGGCCGAACTTGCGGACGAAGGAATCCGGTATCTCGCGAGGCAGGCTGCGCCAGTCCTGCTTGTATCTGTCGGGCCAGGCCTCGGCGAAATGCGGGATGCCGAAGTGTGCCATATTCACCAGGCAGGTCGAGTCATCGATGATGAAGCTCATCGGCACACGGTTCATGGGATTGAGGATGGTGACGTCGCCGGTCTGCTTTGGCCGCTCTCCCTTGTCCTGTGCGAAGGCTGGCACGCTTTTCAAAGCATACTTAGCGCCTGCCGCCGCCACCGCTGCCGCCATCAAAAAATCACGTCGATTCATTGCTTTTTGTGCGTGCATATTACGACCTCCTTACATGTTCTATCCGACTTTAATGTACCGCCCTATCAGTTGAAGGTCAAGACCTTAAAAAGACTTTCGGATGTACTTTTCATTTTTCATTATAGCGAGCGATGAGCACCGGGCCAGGCAATAATACTTCAATGCCATGGTGCTCGGTATCTGATAAAAGGGTAATCTGGTTTTTACCCGGCTTAAGATGTTTGGGATCGACATCGGCTGTTGTAAAGACCACATCATGTACGGCCCTGCGGGAAGTAATCGGATATGGGTGGCCGTTAATCTTGAAAGGTTCGGTGACTTTGCCTTCGCCGCCATCCCAGATTTTTATCATGAGCTGCGCACGCCGGATGGAAGAGATATCTTTGGGCAGCTCGATAACGGCCTTATTTTCCTTCGAATCCCGCGACCAGAATGGGGTGGGCATAGATAAGCATTTGTACATTTCGATCCGGTTTCGTTTTGCGGGAAAAGTAAGGTCGTCAAGTGTGTCGGTTACATAATGGAACCCCCCTTTCAGTTGCAGGACTGCGCAAATCGCCATAGGTGCGGATTGTGAAGGAACCATGGAAGTGTTCCATTTGACTGAAAAAGGCGGCTTCGAAGCTGAGCCGATATGGTTTTGGTATTGCTTTTTTTGAGTGAAGCCGTGCCAGTCATTTTCGCTTCCATCGCCATCATCGTCAAAGCCGAGGTATCGTCCGAAATAGTCTGCCGAGACGATTGACTTTTCGAATTCCGCAGGGTAGGAAACCGAGATTTCGGTGATATCGCCAAGAACGTCACGTGGATTGGGTAGTTTTACATTTGCCGAGAATCCTTTGAGGCCAGCCTGGGCCAAATCGGGATGGTCGGGTTTTAGAAAGCAGCGAACGGCGGCGTTGTCTATGATAAAGTGACCCCAGAAGGAAGAGCCCCGGTCGCAGGCAAACTGAAAGGCGTTCACGCCTGTTACGAGATGGTGGACTTTTAGCTGTATAACGGGGTAATTATAAGTGCAATTCCCAGATGTTGTGCCGACATCGGGGACCTTGTAAATTTGTTTTCCATTTGGCAGGAACCGCTTACCGGATGTTCCGGGATGGCCGCCCCACATTTCAAGGTAGAGTTGGGCCGCTTTTAACTGAAAGAGGTCTTCTTTTATCGAGACCAGCATTAGGCCGTTGGCTTTTGCCTCGCTTCTTTTACCAAAGGTTTTGTGCAGGCTTAGTTCCGTGTCGTTTACGCGGAGTCGACCTCGGCAATTTGTAATGTTTTCGTCCCATTCGGCCCAGTATTCCCTGTAGAATTCACCTGCATTGATGGTCCTGCCGAGGAAGATGGTTAGAACAAAGAAAGCCGTAAAAACTACTATGGTTCGCTTCATAATCATTCCTTTTTCTTTGTATCAATCTTATTTGCGTTTTGCTTTAAGGTAGAGAACGGCATCGCCCTTGAAAGGAGCCTCGAATTTTTTCTCTCCACCGGCTGCCTTTATTGTACCTGTGGATGCAACCTTGCCGTTATCGGGATTGAGCCATTCGTATTTATATGTGCCGGCTTTGAGGTTTACTATGATAGAAGTGTTATCCTGCGCGGGATTGTATACTAAATATTCGGATCCAGGATTTGCGAGACAATACTTTGTCGAAGCTAAATTGTTTCGCGAGCGCATTGCGGTAAGATTCATTTTCTCTGCGTAACGGCGTGTGTAACCCATGCTGTGGCGGATGGGGTCCCATTTGGAGTCAAATTTGTTGCCGAGTACTACGCCATCGTACGGGTCCATGAAGATTGGATTGTGTCCTCGGAGAAAACTCTTCCATACCCATGCCTGGTTTCCACCGATTCCCCAGAGGTGGTCGGTGTCGTTTAGAATGACTTTTCGGCCATCGGCGGCCGGGGGATTGTCTCGGTAGCCGCCTTCGGGATTAGGTGAAATCCAATCAGCGGGACTTTTGAACAGGGTTTCATTCTTACCGGCGCGATACTGGAATGTCATTCCGACCGGATGCTGTTTTGGTTTTTTCTTTTCGTATCTTTTTATGTAGCGAATTATGTGATACTGCCATTCGGTCGACGGAGGATGATTTTCATTCGATATCTCGTACAGCACGTTGTCGAAGTTGTTGACCGTGTCGATAACTTTTCTGACGTATGCCTCTTGTATAGCAGTAACAGCCGGGTTGGTCATAGTGTGAATTTCGAGCCCCCTGCCGTCTTTGTTTTTGTCTCCATTAATACCGTTGATGTTATTCTTTGGGTGTAAGGGATGTCCCTCCCAGGCTCCCGTTGAGAACTGCATGGCCCAGCCTTCAAAGAGCATAACGGATACGTAAATCCCGCAGTCGGCGGCTTCTGAGACCCGGCGGCGCAGTCGGTCGAAATAGATATGATTAAACTTCTTGAGATCGAACTTTGGTTTGCCGTCTGAAGCCTTGCCGGGACCTGTGCGGGCCCAGGGCTGGGGAGCAGCTGTGTGGAGCTTGTTTTCCCTGTTTGCCTTGGTGTTCCAGGTGACCGGCTCCCAGGTCCACATGCGTATGAAGTTGTGGTTCATTTTCTGCATCCAATTTAGGCAGGCTGTAAAATCGAACTGCGGTGGAGGGTCTTTAGGGCCGATGTCTACGAGGTTTGCCCATGTGTGTGAACCGGTCAAATAGATTACACGGCCACTGCCGTCAGTAAAGTAACGGGGATTGTCCGAGTGAACTCGCAGAGAACCTTGAAAGATAATTTTAACGGCACTTGAACAAATGTTGCCGAGCAGACATAAGAACAATATACAACTTAGTATCAGCGTTTTTCTGTAAAGTGTACCTTGAAACATAGTAATCCTCCTTACTAAATATATCCGGAAAGTCTGTGTATGTTAGCTTTTGCCTTACTTTTTCCGCTTCACAATTTCCTCAGCCAGCTTTTCACGGGCGGCGAGGAATTTGCCGGGTTCTTTTGAAAAATTCCACCAGTTCGGCGCGACGATATTGACAATTTTCTCAACAGAGTCTTTACCTGCGAGCTTTTCGAGGATGGCGAAATACTCATAGTCTTCCATGCCATCCCGGAGGTTCTTTAAGCGCATACTGGCAATAGGGCCATCGATGCCGCAAGGTGTTCCCGGGTAAAATAAAAAGCCGCCGCCGTTGAAATGTATGCCGTAATGTGAGAATGCAGGGTTCAGCCATGGCTCTATGACTGTAGTAATTGTCGTCCAGTATAACAGGCCGGTAATATTGTATCGCCGGTTAATCCATGTTGGGACGCGGTAAACCGTTAACGGGCGGTCAATATGCCAGTATGGCGGGTCAAGACCTTTGACTTTGTCGTATTCGGGATGGTATCGAGGCGCCCTTTGAACCAGAGCGGTATAAGACCAGACTTGGTCCCCATGCGCGATTTTTTCATTGATTGTTTTTTCATCGATAAAGCTCCAGAGGGGACACCATATATCCACTGCCGGGTCGATGTCGGGCCAGGATGGATTCTGTGGGTAAGTCTGTTCGACAACAAGACATTTCAATTCGGGGACCGCCTCGTGAACGAGCCGGCCAAGGACGAGGACCTGTTCATAGTTTTCCCGAAGGTTCGGCTCGTCCAGCATGTATATATATGCGCGTTTCTCCCAGCCGTTTTTCTTCAGATAGTCGTAAAATTGGCGGTAGTAGCGGATGGCTTTTTCCCGGGCGGCCGGTGGGATAATTTTGTAATCGTCGTTTGACGTTGACCGGGGCAGCGAAAAGAACGGTGCTCTCGGAATCTCGAAATCAGTTACGTGGAGCTTATCCATAAACTCTTTCAGTGCCTTATGCCTTTTCGGAATAATGTTTAAGGAACCGTCACTTTTGACTTCGGGCAGGAGACGTTGCGGGATTGGAGGATTAATGCGGTTTTCAGCCATTGCCCGGCAGTAGTGCATTTCGATTTGTTTGAATTCTTCTGAGTTTCGCTTTACATCGAAGTATCTTGAAATATTGTAGAAACCGCCAAAATGGTTTTGATGAGTCGGGCCATCAGGGAGGGTAAAATCCCATACGGTCAGAGTCACAGGGATCTGGGCGGAGATATTGCCCGTTGCGGTGACGGTAACTTTTCCATTATACACTCCAGCCGGGACATTTTTTGGAACGTAAACGTCCACCCAAATAGGCTGGTTCTGTCCCCTGAAGAGCTCAAAGGGGACGGCAAACATTTCATGGCCTACTGTAGTGACAGGTTCGCCCCATCTTTTACTGAATTGGCGGCGAGGCTCGATAGGTTTGTCGGTCAGAGGATTTATGAAGGGGACAAGAGGGTCGGGATATAAACCGGGGCCAAGCTCCGCTCTTCGAGTAGACCTTCTTACGCGAACATATTCGGCCCTGAAGAGTTTAATATTGTCCTTGCTGATTTTTGCCCTATTTTTCCCGATGAGGTCGGAAATCTCCACATTTACTACTTTAATGTTTTCTTTCAAAGCGGTAACAACTACTTGAAAAGACTCCACCTCATTTTTCGCTGATTTGACCTCTACTTTACCTGCTCCATATGGTTCCTGATCCTGGCCTGTCCGCTCCATACTGCTTAGTGCAGTCAATCTCATCTCTTCTGCGGAATATGCAAATGAACTAGGAACGAAAATAAACAGAACTATAACAAATAGAATTTTGTCTTTCATAACACACCTTTCCTTTAGGGCAGCGAAATAATCTGACAGCGTCCGGGGATGGCTGGCACTTTGATTTTCGCACCATCTACGGTAATTTCAATAGGGAAATCGTTTTCTTTAAAATCTGTTCGTCGTATGAGAACGCGATTTTGTAATTTCAATCCGGAGATTACGGTCCCCGGCTGCTTTGGAACACTGAAATTGATTGGCGTTCCCTTAGACAGAAATTCTCCAAACTGCTGGGCCTGAGCATATACCTGATGAACGAGCTGGATTTCCTTTTCCGCATCCTGTCGTCCGCACCAGATAAAGAACGTGTCTGTGCCTCTTAATAACATATGCCACAACAGCTCCTGATATTTGTCACCGCTAAATTGTTTTATCTTGCCGCCGGAAGGTCCGGAGCCGACAGTATGCCAGTGCACAAAACTGATGATGGGGATCTGAGCAGGCGTATTTTCTCCCGCATTGCTTGCCACCAGCAGCAGGTTATAAAACCATCGGTAGTCGGTATCGGCATAATCATACCAACCAAAAATCCTGCCCCATGTGTATACTACGGGCATGGCAAATGTGTAACCGGTTTCGGGAAATTCATGGTACCACTTTCGGTACTTCGCATTCTGGTCCTGCTGATAGGGTTGTCCCTCGACGTAGTACTCGAAGTAATCATACCAATAGCGGAAGCCATTGTTTGGATAAACGCCGTAGTTGCCGACGAGTGCTTTAGGAAAGTTCATCGTAACCGGCTCAGCATAGACCTGACGCTGTAATTGGCTTCTGAGTTTGCGAAGGATTTTTTGGAACCGGTCAAAATCATCGATGTTCTTTATGTTCTGGCGACAGCGCCGACATTGTTTCGAGGCAGCTTGAGCTTTGTTGAATTCTATGGGGCCATCAATTTCCCAGTCGACAAATATAAAATCAATATCCAGGCCGGCTCTTTTATATTCCTTCACAAAAAACTCCACCTGCTCGCGGACTACGGGAGTGCGGAAATCGAGTGCGAAAGGGCAACCCATATTTTGTTTGCCGAATGAGTCGTCCCAAAACGGCTTGCCATCTTCATCTATATGGGCGGTTCGCTTGTCCCCATCGAAAAATGAATAAAGGCATCCTGTTGCATTGATATTTATGCGCAGGCCCAACTTTTTCTGGGCTTTTGCAATCGTGAAAGCTTTAGTTAGACTTTCCCCGCGGTCCCTTGGGTCCCAGGAGCTGATAAGGCCGACACCTCGCACGTTGAGTTTTCTAACCAGCTCTTCCGCGGTTTTATCATCGAGCGGGCCCGGATCCATAGCCTGCCAGATGTAAAGCGGCAGACGGTCGCCTCTGTCGAATTCAAGGGGCTTGGTTGCATCAAAAACAGACTGGATATGAGCCGGCCATTTTACTGTTTTTTCTTTTGCCTGACCTGCATGTGCAATGTTTGATGCCAGGGTCGTTATTATTAATATCGCAATTATTCTGTGCGCATTCATCATCGGTATCCTGATGTAATCTCCGAAGTATCTTTTATACCATTTTTGGAGGAAAACGAAAGTATAATTTGACGGGTAATAACGAGCCGTGTTATATTGCAGAGAGTGCCGGCGTGCTTTTTTTTATTACACGACGCATTCAATTGGAGAACCAAGCCCCTACGGTTGTAAAATGAAGGTTTCTTAATTGTGGAGAGAAAAATGAGGTTAAAAGCAAGAGAGACGTTAAGCATTTGTATATACAAAAAATTAATTTTGCCTGGTTTGATATTGACCCTGAGTATGTCAGTGTTAGCTGGTGAAAAGCCACGATCAGGGCCGTCGGTCGACTTCAGTCATGGGGACCTGAAGGTTTCCAACAACAAGAGATTTATTGTCCACGAGGACGGAACACCGTTCTTTTATCTGGGCGATACGGCGTGGGAGCTTTTCCACCGGCTAAGTCGTAAGGAAGCGGAAAGGTATCTCGAAAACCGCCGTCAAAAGGGATTCACAGTCATACAGGCGGTGGTCCTTGCGGTGTTGGATGGATTAAATACACCTAATGCAAATGGTGACAGGCCGTTGATAAATAATGATCCCACAAAACCGAATGAGGCTTATTTCAAGCATGTGGATTACATTGTCAACACGGCTGAAAAAAAGGGAATATATATCGGTATGCTACCCACGTGGGGCGACAAGGTGACAAAGGCTTGGGGCAAGGGGCCTGTTATTTTTACAAATAATAATCTTAAAGCCGCCCAGACTTACGGCAGATTTCTTGGTTCGCGTTATAAGGACAAGCCGAACATCATCTGGATACTCGGTGGGGACAGAGTGGCGGACAACGCCGAGAATATCTGGCGGGCGATGGCGAAGGGAATCAAAGAGGCAGATATTGGCAGACACCTTATGACCTATCATCCTCAGGGTGGGCGTTCCTCGGCTGAATGGTTCCATAATGATAAGTGGCTGGATTTTAATATGCTGCAATCCAGTCATGGTAAATTCGATAACGATAATTACAAAAGGGTATCGGCCGATTTCAACCGGAAGCCGACCAAGCCTTGTCTGGATGGAGAACCGTGTTATGAAGACCATCCTGTCAACTGGAAGCCTAAGAATGGCTGGTTTAATGACTTTGACGTTCGACAGGCGGCTTACTGGGCACTTTTTGCGGGGGGCTTCGGTCATACTTACGGATGTCACGATATCTGGCAGACGTATGCACCCGGGCGCGGGCCTATTTCATCTGCGCGGAATTACTGGTATGACGTCATGGATTTACCGGGCGCATGGGACATGATGCACGTTCGCAACCTCTTGGAGTCGCGACCATTTCTGGACCGTGTTCCGGACCAGTCGCTTATCGCAGGTAATGCAGGGAGTAAAGGCTTGCATATTCAGGCAACAAGAGGAAAAAGCTACGCTTTTATTTATCTACCTTACGGCCAGAATGTTAAAGCAATGTTGGGAAAAGTTTCGGGTGAAAAAGTTAAAGCATGGTGGTTTGATCCGCGTTCGGGGCAAGCAAAACTAATTGGAACATTTTCCAACAGCGGAAAACGAGAATTCGACCCTCCGGGCAAGTCCGCTCGTGGAAATGATTGGGTGCTGGTACTGGACGATGCCGCCAGGCAATTCCCGAAGCCGGGGACTATTAAAAAATAGCCGCTCATTTGCCCTACCGATTAATCGTTATATCCAATGTCTGGCCTTCGGACAGAACGAGTATTTTCTTGAGTATAATATCCAGGCGTCCATCGTTGAGGACGTAATCAACTTCGACGGGCTTGCCAGCTGCCGTTACGAGTACTTTGGCTCTTCGGAGATTATCAGGAACAGCAAAGGCAAGAGATTTCAGCCTTAATCGTCCGCAGCGTACCTCGATTTCTTCGTGTTGTATTTTGCTTTTTCGCTTTTGGGTGAACGTCCCCCACCCTTCGGCGCATGTAAAGGCAGCGCGAAAATCTTCGGGCGTTATTCTTGGCGCGAAGCCGAGATGGCCCTTGGGGCCGTGGTACTCGTATCCGGCGAGCGCTGTATAGACGCCCCAACTGGCAAAGGCCCGAGCGTAGTGGTCGCCGCATTCGACCTCATTGAAAGGATTATGCTTGGACGGGTGATAGCGCTCCTCGATGCCGTTGCAGATGGCAAGGGCTTCGTCGAGCATATCTTCCCAGACCATGTGGCCTGCGACCTGGTACTCAATGCCTGTCCAAATCTCGTTTTTGTAGCGAACACCTTCTGCGATGTATGGGCTCTTGGGCCAGGTGCAGGTGAAGAGGCCCGGCTCGCCTGGGCTTGCAAACCAGCGTTCGGGTTTGTGGTTGACATTGTAGGGGCCAATGTCGGGCGTCCAGTTGTATTTCCATACGGATTGCAGCGCCTTGTTGACGTATTCGGGCGGATAGATATAGCCGAGCCCGGTATGGTGTGCCCAGCCCTGGCCGAAGAGCTGGTCGGACAGACATCCTTTCCCGTATTGGTGTTTCGGATACTTTTTCAAGTCAACTTCCTGTATGAAGTATTCGCCGTCCCAGAGACGCTCGACAGTAAGGCGGCTGCCACTTTCGAAAATTTTTCTACAGCGTTTTGCGAACGCCTTATCGCCCATTTCGCTTGCCATCTCTTCGCCGGCGCGGAGGGCTGCAAGATAGAGCGAGCCGACGAATGTGTTTGCACCTTCGAAGTTGATGTCGAAGGTATTATGCTGACTAACCTCGATAAGACCATCACCATTGCCGTCGCGTACGATGGAGAACTCCAATGCCTTTTTGATGCTGGGCCAGTTACGTTTCAGGAAGGTGTTATCGGCAGACATAATGTGTTCGCGGTAGGCTTTGAGTACGGTGCCGCACTGCCCATCGGCAGCGTATGCGCGGTTGCTTCGGAAGCCGACCAGACCGCTCTGGCGGTCAAAGCCCTCGCCGAAGTCCTGCATTTCTCTGGCGATGCGTTCCAGCTCGGGAAAGAGACGAGCGACGGCGTGGGCGTAATTCCATACATGGGTACAGGTGCCCGCACAACAGCCGACGCCTTCCCACGCCCAGAACCGGCCGTTCTTCCACCACTGACACGTGCCCGTCGCAAGATTGCAGACAGTTGAGTGCAGGCGGAAGAGCAACCAGCGAGGCAGTGTGCTGTCCTCATAAAAGGTTTTGTGCCAGTTACGGGTGTCGCCTGCAAGACGTTCGTGGTTGTCGAGGACGTAGTGTGCAACGTTAGAAGCGTTCTTGAAGCGGTTGGCATATTCGTGGCCATGCTCGTAATTCGGGAAGAACCAGGCAAGGACGAACTTAAATGTCTGTTTTGCGCCCGGGGCCAGCTTCACCATGTTAGTGGCCATACATGTATTTTTTCTTTGTGTCACAGCGAAAGTAATGTTCTTTTGCGATAACAGTTTCTTCGCCCACGTATCGCTCACGGAAGCAAGGAGATTGGAGGTCTCGGAAGGCGAGCAGACCTTACCGTCATAGGCCAGTGTCAGCGAACCGTAATCGGGCAGCTTGTCCAGTGGGCCGGACGGGACTTTTTCGGGTTTGTCGGAGAGCTCAATCTGGTCGATATTGATATGTCCCCATCCGCCGGAAGCTTTGTCGACTATCTGAATCTGTGCCTGGCTGCCCTGGAATTCTTCCACATCCCAGAAATACCATTCGAGCTTTTCATTGCTTTTGCCGACCGCGGTTCGTACCACTTTGCCGTCGACGAGCAGGTTGATGCAGGTCTGGCCGATATGATTGCCGCCGCCGATGAGGAAGT
>JBARPZ010000350.1:0-2291 GCA_049643445.1 Sedimentisphaerales bacterium | reverse complement strand
AAAGCCAATTTCAGAGCCAATATATGCTGCTGTGTTTGACGATTAACACCCGGCGGGCGGATTCAAAACAACGAGAGGTGCTGTGAGAAAACTCCCAAGTCTGAGGACAATAATCATTGACGGAACTACTCAAAATATGTTAGAATACACAAGAGTCATGTAATTACGACTTTAAGGCCCATTAATTTAGAAGGAGCAAACCGCGATAAGTGGGCTGCAACATATATTAACAAGGGAGGAAGGAATACAAAGATGCCGAAGTTTGTGAAAACCTTGTTGCTATCACTGATATTTATAGCATTTTTGGCTGGTTCGACTGTTGCCCAGTCTCAACTCATAGGTGATTTGGATGGGAACTACAAGGTAGATTTCAGAGACCTGCGGGCTTTTGCCTGGCAGTGGTTGGATCCAGCCTGTCTGGCCCCTGGTTGCATTGCCGACCTGGATGGAGTCGATGGGGTAAATATGGCCGACTTTGCCCTGTTGGCAAAAAACTGGCAGATAGAGGAACCCCACCTGGTAATCAGCGAGTTCATGGCCAGTAACGCCAGCAACAAGCCGCCTCTTCCGCCGAAGGAAGGCGACCTGCTGGACGGAAACGGTGACTCGTCCGACTGGATTGAGGTTTACAATCCGATGAACATACCCGTGAGTCTTGATGGCTGGTATCTGACTGACAGTGATGCCAACCTGACCAAATGGCAATTCCCGGACGGTAACCAAATCGAGCCAGGTGAGTTCCTGATTATCTTTGCCTCGGGGAAGACACAGGATGAAAACCCGCTTAATTACCCATATCTTGACTCTCTCGGTTACTATCACACCAACTTCGAACTCAACCAGAACGGGGATTATCTGGCGTTGGTGGCGTCTGGCAGTACTATTGTCGTCCACGAGTACGCACCGGAGTTCCCCAGCCAGTTGACTGATGTCTCGTATGGTCTGGCGCAGCACTCCACGGCGCTCGTGCCAACCGGCGCGACGGTTTCCTATCATGTGCCCACCAGCGGCGCCCTGGGAACCACTTGGACTGAAGTAGGTTTTGACGACTCTGGCTGGGACCCTGGCCAGACCGGTATTGGCTTTGGCAATGTTGTACCAGGATTCAACGTTACCTACTACAAGGCAAATACTACCGTAGACAGTCTTGCTGCGGCAGAGGCGATCTTAAGTGATCCATCATCGCAGACTGAGGTGGTGACAGAGACGGCATCCTTGATAAACTATTTCAACACCGGTTCTGAGGGGCACTATGTTAATAACAATCCATTTCCCGGTACGACAATTGGTACTGACATTGAAGATTTTGTTGTCCTGGTTACCGGTATGGTTCTGATCCCTGAGGCCGATGAATGGACTTTTGGTGTCAACAGTGATGACGGTTTTGGGCTGGAACTGACCAACGGTATCGATGTTTTCAATTCCTCCTTTCCAAATCCACGAGGTCCAGGTGACACGCTGGCGACCTTCAACGTTACACAAGCCGGTCTGTATGACCTTCGCTTGGTATTTTTTGAGCGTGGTGGCGGCTCGGAATTGGAACTGTTTGCCGCAAGGGGTAATTTCGCGACTTTTGAACCGGGCAGCTTTGATTTGGTCGGAGATACGGCCAACGGCGGGCTCCAGGCAAGTAGTATGGGCGCTGAGGTTGGTACTGACGTGCAGGGGCAGATGCAGAATGTTAATGCTTCGCTGTGGACGCGCATCGAATTTGAAGTCGAAGACCCTGATTTCTACGACATGTTGACGTTGCGAATGAAGTACGAGGACGGTTTCGTGGCTTATCTCAACGGCGTGGAGGTTGCCCAATGCAACGCGCCGAGTTCCGTGCAGTGGGACTCAACGGCCGACTCCGACCGCCCGATTGAGGAATCCTGGGTCTTCAAGAGTATCAATATCATGGCTCATTTGGGTTTATTGTTACCCAAGCCCCAAAAGAACGTGCTGGCCATTCACGGACTCAATGATAATAAGAACGATGGTGAGTTCCTGATTTTGCCCGAGTTGGTCATAGCCAAAAATCAAATGGCCCCGCAATACTTTACAACAGCGACACCAGGCACATTTAATATTTCTGGTGCAATGGGTGTTGTTGATGAGGTATGGTTCAGCCATAAGCGTGGTTTCTATGAGGGTCCACCGGGTTGGTATTTTGACTTGACGTTGTCTAACGGGACAGACGGTGCCGAGATTCGTTACACCACCGATGGCTCGCGTCCAACAATAACTCATGGGGATACTTATAGCACGCCGCTCTCCATCGATGAGACTACTACTATTCGTGCCGTTGC